>QHVD01000226.1:0-4291 GCA_003222235.1 Gemmatimonadota bacterium
CACTCGTCGCACGTTCCACGCGAGACGGCGGCTGGGTCGTGCGACGTGCAACGTGTGACGTGGGACGGTCACTTCATCTGGTCTAGCACATCCAGCACCCGCGCCATCTCCTCGGCCGTGTTGTAGCAGTGGGGGGCGAGGCGGATCGCGCCTTCGCGCAGGGAGCAGACGACGTGTGCGCGCTTGAGCGCGTGAAAGGCCTCGGCGGGCCGGTCCGGGGCGATGCACACGATCGCGGAGCGATGCACCTCGTCGCGCGGCGAGACGAGGCGCGTGCCCTTCTCGTCCGCCCAGTGGAACACGGCCTCGTGCAGCGCCCGGGTGTACCGGGCGATGTCGGCGATGCCGATCTCCGCGAGCATGCGGATCGACTCGGTCATGCCATAGAAATCCTGGTACGGGAGCGTCACCATCTCGAACCGGCGGGCATCGGCGCGGAAGGTCGGATTGTACTCGGTCAGGCGTGAAAAATCGTCCGTCCCCTCGAACGCCATCCAGCCGGTGACCGCGGGCTCGAGCGCGGAGACGAGCTCTTTGCGCACGTAGACGAACCCCGAGCCCCAGGGCGAGAGCAGCCACTTCTGCCCGCCGCAGGCGAGGACGTCCACCGGCGTCTCGCGCACGTCCAGCACCGAGTTCCCCACGCCCTGGATTCCGTCCACGACCAGGAAGGTCCCGTTCGCCCGGCACGCGACGCCGAGGCGATCGAGGTCGGCGCGATAGCCGTTGGCGAACTGCACGAACGACACGGCGAGCACGCGCACGCGGGGATCGTGCAGGCGCTCGACGAGATAGTCCTCGTCGGGCCACCCCTCGGCCCCGCACGGCGCGAGCTCGACTTCGATCCCCTGCTTCTGGAGCAGCAGCCACGGGTAGACGTTCGCCGGGAACTCCCGGTCGGACACCAGCACCATGTCGCCCGGTTTCAGGGGCAGCGCGCGGGCGGCGAGGTTGAGCCCGTGGCTCGTATTGGTGGCGAGCGCGACCTCGCCGGGCGCCGCGTTGAGGAGCCCGGCGATCGCCTCCCGCGCCGCCTGGAGCACGGCCCGGAGCTCGCCGTCCGGCAGGAGGTGCGGCGCCGTGCGTTTGGCGGTGAACGCGTCGAGGGCGCGGCGGGTGCGCTCGGGGATGGGGCCGATGGACGCGTTATTGAGGTAGACGGTGTCGGCCGTCCAGGGAAACTCTGCGGCGCGCAGGGCCCGGAGGCCGTCGCGCAGCGCCCGCAGGCGGGTCGGGTGGTAGGCGACGTCGGTCATGACGACGCCCGGCGCACGTCCAGCGCGTCCCGCAGCCCGTCGCCCAAGAGGTTCAGGCCGAGCACCGCGACTCCGATCGCGAGCCCCGGGAACAGCGACACCCAGGGCGCGACCCGGAGCAGATCCCGTCCCTCCGCGACCATCGCCCCCCACGACGGCGTCGGCGGTTGGGCCCCGAGCCCCACGAACGACAGTGCCGCTTCGGCCATGATCGCTCCGCCGATGCCGAGCGTCGTGGCGACGATGACCGGCGCCAGCACGTTCGGCAGGATGTGGCGCGTGACGAGTCGCGCATCGGAGGCGCCGAGCGCCCGCGCCGCCTGCACGTAATCGAGCGCGCGCACCACCAGCACCTGGCCGCGTACCAGGCGCGCCATGCCCGCCCAGCCGACGAGTCCGATCACGAGACAGATGACCGGGAGCGACGGCTTGACCGCGGCGGCGATGGCGATGAGCAGGAGCAGCGACGGGAAGGCGAGGGTCACGTCGGCGACGCGCATGACAGTCGCGTCGACCCAGCGCCCGGAGTAGCCGGCGACGAGCCCGAGGGCGAGCCCCACGGCGAGGGAGACCCTCCCGAGCCCCACGGTGAGCGACAGCCGGGCGCCGTAGAGCACCCGGCTCAGCACGTCGCGACCCTGCGCGTCCGTGCCCAGCAGGTACGCCGACGACGGAGGCTGCAGGCCCGCCGACAGGTCGCCCCGGAAGGGATCACCCGGCGCCAGCCACGGCGCGCCCAATGCAACGAGCGCCAGCAGCACGACGACCGCGAGACCGGCCACAGTCCAGCGACTGCGCGCGATGCGACGGCGGATCAGTAGCGCGGGCATAGGGGCCACGACTACGTTACTCGGAAGTTCACCTTCCGGGCAAGCGGCGGCGGTTTCTTGAAACCCGACAGACGGTTCACTCTGGTCCTCGGCGGCGGCGGGATGAAGGGGCTCGCGCACATCGGCGTGATCCAGGCGCTGACCGAGCGGGGCCTCGTGCCGACTCGCATCGTCGGGTCGAGCGTCGGCGCGCTCGTGGGCGCCGCGTGGTCGGCGGGACGCAGCATCGCCGAACTGCGAGACATCGCAGTGAACCTGCGCCGCCGGGACGTGTTCGCCGTGGCCCACACCGACATGGCGTTCAAGCGCATGCGCTCCCCGGCCCTGTTCCGCCGCGAGCCGCTGGACGCGCTCATCCACGGGCTCGTGGGCGACGTCACGTTCCAGGAGCTGCAACAGCCGCTGGTGGTGAACACCGTGGACATCAACTCCGGAATGCAGGTGTTCTGGGGCCTGGAGGGGCTGGATGAGGTCGCGGTGACGGACGCGGTGTTCGCGTCATGCGCCCTCCCGGGGTACCTGCCGCCGCGCGAGATCCGCGGGCGCTTCTACGTGGACGGCGCGACCGTGGACAATCTGCCCGTCGGCACCGCGCGGATCCTCGGGGCGGACCTGATTCTCGCCGTCGACGTATCGGCGTCGAACGCGTTCCGCGAAGACGTGCAGGAGGAAGGCTTCGCCGCGGTGTTCGCCCGGGCCACCGAGATCGCCATGCAATCGTTGCTCGAGCTCCGGCTCCGGGAATGGGGCACGCCGCCGATCTACTACATGCACCCGCGGGTCGAGCACATCTCGCCCTTCTCGTTCGATCATCTCCGCGAGCTGGTGGAAGAGGGGTACCGCGCCACGGTCGCGGCGCTCGAACACCCCCAGGAGTGGCCGGCGCCGGGCGATCCCGGCGTGTACCCCAGGCGCCGCGTCTCCGTGCGCGTGCAACGCGAGCGCTGCATCGGGTGTGGAGCCTGCCTCGTGCAGGCCCCGCCGGGCATGTTCGTGCTGGATGCGCAGGGCAAGGCGGTCGTAACGCGACCGGATCAGGAGTGGTCCCCGATCGACGGCGAGTTCATCCGCCACTGCCCGACCTTCGCGATCAGCGCGCGTCCGACGCCGGCCGCCGCCGAAACTCGCCGTCAATCCGGATGAGGTCGGCGACGACGCGGTCCCAGTTGTAATAGGTCTCCGCCGCGTGGCGGCCCGCCGCCCCCATGCGCCGCCGCAGCGCCTCGTCGGCGAGCAGCCGCGTGATGGCGCCCGCCACCGCCGCCGGATCATCGGGATCGGCCAGGACTCCCGTCTCGTTCTCCCGCACCGCGTCGGGAACGCCGCCCGAGCGCCCGCCCACGACCGCGAGCCCGCACGCGGACGCTTCCACGATCGCGATCCCGAATCCCTCGGCAAGGAGATCGTACCGCCTCGAGACGCCGACATAGAGGTCCGCGGCGTTGTAGACCGCGGGGAGCTCGGCGTCCGGCACGAAGCCCAGGAACCGCACCGCGTCGCCCAACCCGAGTCCCGCCGCGAGGCGCTGGAGGTGCGGCCCGGCGGAGCCGAGGCCCGCCACGGCGTAGCGGACCGTGGGGAGAGCCGCGCGCACCGCCGGCAGCGCCTGGATCACCGTATCGATCCCCTTGTGCCAGTCGAGCCGTGAGACCGTGAGGAGCCACGGCCCGCCGTCGAGCCCGTACTTGCGGCGGACGGGGCGCGGATCGATACCAGGCCGGAAGTGGGACGGCGTCGTGCCGGGGAGCACGACGCGCACGTCGGCGGCGAGCGCCGCGCAGTCGAGCGTCGTGAGCAGTGATCGGGCGAGGTCCGCGGTCCAGCGGCTGTTGGCCACGACGACGGCGCACCGGCACAGGAGCTGGCGCGCCGTCCAACGCTTGAAGGCGGAGCGGCGCCGCTTCGCGTCGAGCAGCAACAGCTCCGTGCCGTGAACGATCACGCCGTACGGGAGGCCGTAGCGGGCCTGCGTCCAGCGCGCGGGATACCCCGCCGGCTTGAGCTCGCCGCACCAGGCGAACCCCGGCCGGAGGCGCCGCGCCAGGTCGCTCGCCCGCCGGGTCCAGAGCGCGAGCCCGTTGAGCGTGCGGAGACGCGTAGCGCGGATGCCGACGCGGTCGATGCGCTGCGGGAACCCGGGGTCGCTGGTTTCACTCCCCGCGTACCGCCCCGTCGAGACGACGAGGGACTGTGGCGGGTAGCGGC
>QHVD01000226.1:4336-18560 GCA_003222235.1 Gemmatimonadota bacterium
AGTTGAACGCAAAGAGGAGCGTCGTGCCTACGACGTCACCTCGGCCTCGATCGCGCGGAGGTCCCGCACGACGCGGTCCCAGTTGTAATACGTCTCGACCGCGCGGCGCCCGCCCGATCCGATCCGCTTCGCCAGGTCGGCGTCCTGAAGCAGCCGGCAGATCGCGTCGGCGAAGGCGGCCGGATCCTCCGGTCGGACGAGGAAGCCCGTCTCCCCGTCGCGCACCGCGTCGGCGACGCCGCCCGAGTCCCCCGCCACCACCGGCAGGGCGCACGCCGAAGCCTCGACCAGCGAGATCCCGAATCCCTCGACGCCGATGTGCTCTGCGCGGCGCGAGGCGCCGACATACACGGACGCGAGGTTGTAGAGCGCGGGGAGGTCACGGTCGGCGACCTCCCCGAGGAACCGGACGCGGTCCGCCACGCCCAGCTTCTCGGCGAGCCCGGCGAGCCGCTCCCGCTCGGGGCCGTTCCCCGCGACGATGTAGCCCACTTCGCCCGCGCGCGCGACGACCGCCGGCAGCGCCTCGAGCACCGTGTCCACTCCCTTGTGCGCGACGAGGCGCGCCACCGTGAGCAGCCAACGCCCGCCGTCCGGCAGCTCGAAACGCCGCCGCAGCTCGCCGGCGTCCACCCCGGACCGGAAGCGTTCGGGATCGGTCCCGAGGTGCACGACGCGCAGGCGCTGGCCGTGGCCGTCGAGCCCGAGCTCCCCCAGGACGGTGAGCGCGAGGTCGCGCGTCCAGCTCGAGACCGCCACGAGCGCCGCGGCGCCGCCGATGATCGCGCGGGCCGAGTGGCGCTTGAAGCCGGAGTGGTGGTATTTGTGCTGCTCGGAGAGCAAGTCCGCGCCATAGAAGAAGATGCAATAGGGGGTGTGGGTGCGCTCGAACACCCACCGGGCCGGGTAGCCTGCGGGCTTCACGTTGCCACAATACACGAAGCCCACGTGGTGCTGGCGGGCGAGGCTCGCGGCGCGACGCGACCAGAGCAGCAGCCCCGGGAGCGTCTTGGTCCGCCCCCGGCTCACCGGGAGCCGGTCCACCGCCCCGTTGAACTGTCCGTCCACCTCGGCTGCATCGGGGTCCTGCGGCGTTGAGACGATCAGTTTGCCTTTGGGATAGCGCTTGAGGAGCTCACCGTGCAGCCGGGCGATCCCGCCGCCCATCGGGGGGAAGTCCTGTGCGAGTAGCAGGCTGGTCATCGCGGGCGCTCCCGGGGGGAAGGGTCGGCATGCCCCAGGGAATGCTAGGGGAAGCGAGCGCCTCGCGGTAGACCGCCTCGGTCCGCTCGGCGGCGCGCTCGATCGTGAACTCGCGGCGCACGAGCTCCCGGCCGGCCCGGGCGATCCGACCGGCGAAATCCGCGTCGCCGAGCACCCGATCGAGCGCCCGGGCCCACGCGGCGGGATCGAGCGGCGGGACGAGCACCCCCGTCTCCCCGGGAGTGATGAGGTCGCGACTCCCGCCTGCATCGGACGCAACCACCGGCAGCCCAAACGTCATCGCTTCGAGCAGCGCCTGCGACAGTCCTTCCATGCGGGACGGCAGGGCGGCCACGGCGGCCAGGTGATAGAAGGCCAGCGCACGGTCGGTGAGGGGAACGAACACCACCCGATGCCGGCCAGGGGCCGCTTCTCCAAGGGCGCGGAGCCGTTCGTCGGGCTCGACCCCCACGCACGCGAGGACGACCCCGCGCTCGACGCCCGAGAGCGCCTGGAGCACGACGTGCTGATCCTTGAGCCGCGACACGATCGCCACCACCGGCCGCCCGCCGGGGTCGCCGAGTGCCGCGCGGGCGGCTGCCAGATCCGGAGGAGGCACGGGCGCGTCGATGCGCTCGACCGCAATGCCGTTGGGTACGACGCGGAGCCGGGCGCCCGGCTGCCAGCGTCGCCGCAGCGCGCGCGCCACCGCGCCGCTGACCGCGATCGTGCGATCCGCGGTCAGCCCCACCGCCAGGATCTCGAGCGCCGAGGTCAGTGGCATCGTGCGGCGCGTGACGACAAACGCCGGCGGCAGCCTGCCGCGCCAGCGCAGCCACGTCAGCGCGCGGCGGTCGAGCGTGGCGTGGGAGTTCACCACGTCCACACGCTCGCGCGCCACCAGGTCCGCAAGCGATCGTGCGGCCTCGCTGAGCGGCGCAAATTGCAGCGGCTCGACCGCCAGGCCGGCGTCGTGCGCCAGCCGGGCAAGCAGCACGCCGCCGCGGCACCCGACGAGCAGGCGGTGGCCGCGGCGCGCGAGCTCTTGGCTCAAATCGAAGATCGATTGTGTCGAGCCGGCAGGCCCGCCCTGGTGGGTCAGCTGGAGGATCGTGAGGGGCGCGTCACGCATTGGGCGAAATGGTAGTTACGTATCACCCTTCGGCAAGGACCATGGGGCGCCAAGGGAGCCCGTCCCATAGTCTTGCGGAGCCGCTCAGTCTCCCATTCTATCCATTGGCCGGCCAGCACGAGGGCATGCCGCTGAAAGCCAAGGAGTTCATTTACCTTCTGGGGCTCAAGCCGAAGCCCAAGACCTTCGGATTCGTGATCGAGGCGCACGACCTCCCCAGAGAAGGCCGGATCGAGGTCGCTCGCTGGCTGCACCCCGGCGCCCACCGGATCGCGCCCTCCGAGGTCCAGGCCAACGTGGATCAGCTGCGCCGGTTCCTGCGGGCCGGCGACGTGGCAATCGACATCGGCGCCCACACCGGCGACACGGCGATCCCCATCGCGCTGGCAGTGGGCGCCTCGGGTCTCGTGCTCGCGCTCGAGCCCAACCCATACGTGTTTCCGGTGCTGGAGCGGAACGCCAGCCTCAACCCGGGCAAGACCAAGATCGTCCCGCTGATGTTCGCGGCGATGCGGGCCGACGGGTACTACGAGTTTCAGTACGGAGAAGAAGGCTACTGCAACGGGGGCTTTCACGAGGGCATGAGCAAGTGGCTGCACGGGAGCGCATTCCGGGTCCAGGTCGAGGGGAGGAACCTGCAGGCCTTCCTGACGCGGACGCACGCCGGCCTGATCCCGCGGCTCCGTTTCATCAAAGTGGACGCCGAAGGATTCGACCTGCCCATCCTGGAGACTCTCGAGGACCTCATTCGCGGCCAGCGACCCTATTTGCAGGTGGAGATGTTTAGCCTCCGGAAGTCCGCGCCCGCCTATCGGCTCAAGCTGTACGATTTCCTGGTCGGCCACGGTTACGTGGTGCACCGCATGGAGGGGAACAAGAACTTCCTGGGGGAGCTCGTCACTCCGGAGAATCTGATGCAGGGGAACGTCTACGACGTCTTTTGTGTCCCCAAGAACTGACGCTTCGTCACCAAACGCCTCAAGGGGGTGTGCCGCGAGCTCGCGCTAAGTCGTCATGACCGCAACGAGTGCAGATCGTAACGGCGGGCGTGTCCGAAGCCTGTGCAGCGAGGCTGCGCGTTAAGATCTGATCATACGGCGCCGGCCGGTGTAGGTAAGACCGGCGGACAGGTGGGGCGCTCCGGCATCGGGACTCCCTTACCGCAGCCCGTCGACCGCCACGTTTCGAGAAGACGATCACGTTTGCGAGAGGACTAGAACGTGCGAGAGGAGTAGAAAGGAGACCACGCAATATGGTCCCTCGTTCGCTGAGTCGCCTGCTCCCCCAGAGTACCAAGCGCGTCGTACGCGAGACGGTGCAACGTTACCGCGTGCGGATGGCGGTCCAGCGCCTGCTGAAGCTGCCAAGAGGGCACGCGCCGGCGCCCGTCTTGCTGCGGGCACTCCGTCGCGCCTGGGGAGACGAAGGGTATAGCGCGAATCTCGCGTACCTCCAGGAAGTCGCGAGACACGCGGCCGCTGCCGAGGGGCCCATCCTCGAGTGCGGGAGCGGCCTCACGACGATCCTGCTCGGGGTCCTTGCCGCTCGCCACGGGGTGGTGGTGCACACGGTGGAGCACAGCGCGGAGTGGCACCGCCGCGTCGCCCAAGTGCTGCGGACGTACGGTATCACCGGCGTTCGCCTGCATCTCGCCCCGCTGCTCGACCGCGGCTCGTTCGTCTGGTACGACGTTCCCAAGGACGTCTGGCCGGCCGAGTTCCGGCTCGTCGTCTGTGACGGTCCACCCGGCGATATGAAGGGCGGGCGTTACGGCCTGCTCCCGCTCGTCGGGGCGCGGCTCCCGCCCGGCTCGGTCGTCCTGCTGGACGACGCCACCCGCCAAAGCGAGATCGCAGCGCTACGGCGGTGGCGGGGGGAGCGGGAGTTTCGACAGCGGGTTTACGAAGGGCCAGACTGGGCCTACGCGGTGTTGACGCTTGGGCGGCGGTGACCACTTGGCGTTTGCCAACGGGGTTATACTATCCGGCGCATGCACGTCGTCGTAGCCTCCCGTCAGTTGTTGCCGGCGAAGGGATACGGCGGTCCCGAGCGCGTGATCATTGCCCTGGTGCGCGGGCTCGTCGCGCTGGGGCACCGCGTGACGCTGCTCGCCCCGCCCGGCACGCGGGTCGGCGAGGCGACGGTGGTCGAGGTGCCGCCCCGGAAGCTCGACGATCCGGCGGCCCTGTCGCCGTTCTTGCCGAAGGACGCGGAGATCCTGCACGCGCATTTTCCGTTGGCGCGCGAGCCCGATTCGCTGGCGTTCGTCCAGACCATCCACCGCAACCTCAAGCCGGGCACTCACCCCTGGCCCAACACCATCTTCCTGTCGCTCGACCACGCGCGCAGGCACGGCTCGGAAGCGTTCGTCTACAACGGGCTCGACCCCGCAGAGTACGTCTACCGGCGGTTCCCGAAGCGACCGGAGCAGTTCGACCTCTTCCTCGGCCGCCTGCACAGCACGAAGGGGTACCACTGGGCCGTCGAAGCCGCGAAAGGGATCGGGCACAAGCTCGTGGTGGCGGGCGGTTGGCGGCCGAGCTTCACGGGCGGGGTGCGGTACGTGGGCGAGGTGGACGGCAGGCGCAAGGCGGCGTTGCTCGCGCGGGCGCGCTGCGTGTGGAATCCCGCGCAGTGGGACGAGCCGTTCGGTCTCGTGACCGTCGAGGCGCTGCTGTCGGGCACGCCGGTCCTCGGCACGCGCCGCGGCGCGCTGCCCGAGCTGGTCACGCCCGAGGTGGGCGCGCTGTGCGATACGATGGAGGAGATGATCGCCGCGGCGGAGACGATCCACACACGCAGCCCCGCAGCGTGCCGCGCCCACGCCGAGCGCCACTTCACGCACGTGGTGATGGCGGAGGAGTACGTGCGCGTCTACCGCTCCGTGCTCGAGACGGGCAAGGTGCCGCCGGGGCGGGCGACGCCGCACATGGCTATCGCAGCGTCACCGTGAGCAGCTCCTCCAACCGGTGCCGCCAGGTGTGCTCCCGCAGGGCGCGCTCCCGCGCCCGCGCCGCCAGTGATCGCCGGAGCCCGTCGTCGCCGAGCAGGGCCCGGGCGTAGTCGCAGAGCTCCGGCACGCTACGGTACAGCACGATCTCGCGGTCGGCGGAGAAGTGCCGCGTGATGTCCGCCTTCGCGTCCGAGAGCTGCGGGGTACCGATCGCGGCCAGCTCGAACACCCGCATGTTGGCGCCGGTTCCATAGCGCGCCGGTGCGTCCCCCTCCTCGAAATGCTGGTGGACGTTCACGCCGACGGTGCCGCCCGACAGCGCCCGCACGAAGGCCTCGCCGTACACCGGGCCGGCCGGCCACCCGGGACCCCACACCTTGATGCCCAAGTCCGCCAGCGCCCGGACCGCCCGCTCGCGCGCGGGGCGGCGCGAGCCAACGAATACGAGCGGCGAGCGCCAGTGCGCCCCGGCCGCGATCGGCCGGTGATACGCAGGGTCGCAGCCGAAGGCGAGATAGTGGGCCCTGGCGCCGGCGCGGGCGTAGGTGTCGAGGCTCGAGGAGTCATGGGTGAAGAACCGGTCGTACGCGGGGGCGAGGCGCGCGGAGACGTGCAGCTCGTGCGGGTCGTCGGGAAACCAGTTCACCCAGCGCGCCCGGGAGACGGCTCTCAGCTCCAGGACGTCGGCGGGCTCGAGTTTGGTCCCCTTGAGAACGAGCACCAGCGACGCCGGCCCACGCGCGAGGAGGGCCCGCAGCCGCTTGGCGAGGGGGCGGCGCAGCAGCGCGTTGAGGCCGCGGAGCCGCTCCTCGCAGCGACGGACTTCGCAGCCGAGCTCCTCGAGCGCGGCGGCGAGGGCGAGCCCGCTCCGGTGGTAGCGCGGGTTGAACGCCGCCACGAGCACGACGCGCAGCCCCGCGAAGGGTCGCGCCGTCATACGTCAACGTAGTTCCGGTACTCGAAGACCCGCGCGCCGGTCAGGCGCTCGATCCAGTCGGAGAGGTACAGCCGCAGGTGCCCGAGCCTGAAGGAGCGCGGGCCCACCGCGCGCTCCCGCGCATCGCGCCGGGCCGCGATCCAATCCCGGGCAGCCTCCGGATGGGTGCCGCGGAACGGCCGGAGCAGAGGCGTCCAGTCGAGCGCGTGCCGCCGCGCGGCGCGCGCTTCGAGCCGGTCCACCGCCTCGGTGAAGATCTCCTTCGAGGCCGCCAGCTTGCGCTGCACCGCCTGCGACGGCCCCGCCCAGCCGTAGTGGAACATCCGGGCGCCGGTCGCACGAGCGCGGACCCGTCGCAGCTCGGGGCCGACTCGGAAGCCCTGCGCGTCCTCGTACGACCGGACGTTCCCTCCGAGCCGCACGCAGCGCACCTCACGCCGGTACCAGTGCCGGTTGGTGGCGATCGTGTCGAAGTCGCCGTAGAAATGCACGTAGTCCACGAGCAGCCCTTCGACGCCGTGATCGCCGTGCCACGCCCGGAGACCGGCCGCGAGGATCTCCGCGCCGGCCTCGTGCAGCACCTCGTCCGCCTGGATGTACAGCCCCCAGGCGCCGCGGCACGCCGCCATCGCCCGGTTCGTCTCGATCGAGAGCGCGCCGCTGCCGCTCGAGAAATCCCACTCGGTGTCGAGAATCCGGATGCGCGGGTCCCCCAGGCTCGCGATCAGGTCGCGGGTCCCGTCCTCCGACTTGCCGACGTTCACCACCACCTCGTCGCAGATGCCGAGGATCGAGCGGATGGCCGGGAGGACGGGGTAGTCGAGCTTGACGGCGTTGCGGACGATCGTGAAGCCCGACAGCATGTCAGTCCCGGAACTGCAGGTCGTACAGCCGGCGGTACAGTCCCCCCGCGGCGTAAAGCGTCGCGTGGGTGCCGCGCTCGACGATGCGCCCCCCGGCGAGCACCACGATCACCTCCGCGTGCTGCACCGTGGCGAGCCGGTGCGCGATGACGAGCACGGTGCGGCGCCGGATCAACCGGTCGATCGCTTCCTGCACGAGGCGCTCGGCCTCCATGTCGAGCGCGCTCGTGGCCTCGTCGAGGATGAGGATCGGAGGATCGCGCAGCAGCGCCCGCGCGATCGCGATGCGCTGGCGCTCCCCGCCGCTGAGCCTGGTGCCGCGCTCGCCCAGCAGCGTCTCGTAGCCCAGCGGGAGATGGGCGATGAAGTCGTGGGCGTTCGCGGCGCGGGCCGCGGCCTCGACCTGGTCCCGGGCGAAGTCGGCGCGGCCGTAGGCGATGTTGGCGAGCACCGTGTCGTTCAGGAGGATCGTCTCCTGAGACACGATCCCCATGAGGCGCCGCAGGCTCGCGCGCGTGAACCGCGTGACCGGCACCCCGTCCATCAGGATCGCGCCTTCGGTGGGCTCGTAGAAGCGCGGCAGCAGGTCCACGAGCGTCGTCTTCCCCGCCCCCGACGGCCCGACGATCGCGACCACCTGGCCGCGCCGCACGGCGAGGTTCACGTCCTGGAGCACCGGGGCTTCGCCGTCATAGCAGAACGACACGCCGCGGTACTCGATCGCCTCCCGGAACCGCGCCTCGGCCGCGTCAGGGTGATCGCCCTCGTCGGCCGGTACGTCGAGCACCTCGAAGACGCGGTCCGCGGCGGCCACGGCGCCCGCCATGATCGTGGGGTACTGTGCCGCCGCCTTCACCGGCGACATCAGCCGGAGTGCCACGATGAGGAATGCGATGAACACCGCCGGGGGTAGCCCCCCCGCCGCCGAGGCGCCGAGCGCGAGGCGGGCGCCGACCGAGAAGAGGAGCACGATGACGATGCCGGCGAACACCTCGCTGAGCGGGCTCATCAGCGTGGACGCCCCCTGCGCCCGCAGCACGCGCCTGCGGTACTGGTCCGCGAGCCGCCGGAACCGCTCGATCTCGAACGCCTCGGCCACGTAGGCGCGCACCAGCTTCACCGACGACACCATCTCGCTCACGAGACTCGTGAGCTCGCCGCGGTCCTCCGCCTGCTCCCGCGAGCGCCGGCGTACCCGCGCGATCACCGGGCGGATGATGAGCGCCAGCAGCGGGGCCAGGACCAGCGCGAGCAGGGTGAGCCGCCACGATAGCCCGAACAGGATGGCGACGTAGACCAGGATCAGGCTCGCGTTGCGGAGGAACGACGCGAGCGCCGCGGTCACGGCCGTCTTCACCTGGTCGGTGTCGCTGATGACGCGGGCGAGGAGCTGGCCCGCTCGGGTGCGCTGGAAGAAGCCGAGCGGCAGCGTTTGCAGGTGCCGGAACAGCCGCACCCGCAGATCGCGTACCACGCCCTCTTCGATGGCCACGCTGCTCATCGCCGCGGCGTAGGTGGCGACGTTCTTCACCACGAGCGTGACGAGGAGCACGAGCACCACGTTGCGCAGCGCCGTCTCTGGTGCCCCCGCGGCGAGCCACGGCCCCGCGACCTTGGCGAGCACCGCCTCGATCGTGGAGCCTCCCGTGGCCGGCAGCGCCCGCTGCCCGAACAGCGCGCGCGTAAATGGGATCAGCAGCACGAACGTCGCCCCGTCCATGAGCGATGCCACCATCGTCACGGCGATGTTGGCGACGAAGAGCGGGGCGTACGGGCGGAGCAGGCCGAGGACGCGGGCGCTGCGGCCCATTCAGGGCGAGCCCCCCCCCCCCCCGCGGGGGGTGAGCAGCGCCACGGGCAGGATCATCTCCTCCGGGGTCACGCCGCCGTGCAGGAACGAGCCGCGATACCGAGCCTGGTACTCCCGCAGTTTGGTCGGATAGACGAAGAAGCGATCCGTCGTGGCGAGCAGCAGTCGCACGCCGAGGCCCATCCCGGGCAGGCCGAAGGCTTTCAGGTCCTCCACCGTGATGGCGGCCTCCGGGTGCTCGGCGCGGAGATCCTCGCCGAACTTGTAGCGCAGGTTCGCGGTGGCGTCGCGCTTCGCGTAGACGGTGGCCGGCGTCTCGCAGTGGATCGAGCCGTGGTCGGTGGTGAGCAACACCGAAACGCCGCGGCGCTCGGCTTCCTGCAGCGCGGCGAGCACCGGCGAGCGCTCGAACCAGGTGCGCGTGAGCCCCCGCAGCGCGGCGGCGTCGCGCGCCACCTCGTACAGGATCGCGCTCTCTGAGCGCCCGTGCGTCAGCTGATCGATGAAGTTAAAGACGAGCGCCGTCACGCCCTCCTGCGCCAGGTGCGCGGGGAGCCGGCGCAGCAGCTCACCACCCTCGCCCGCGCTGAACAGCTTCTCGTATCGCACCGGCACCGGCTTCCCCACCAGCTCCTGCAGCTGCTCGAGGAGCAGTCCCGCTTCGTGGGCGTTCAGGCTCTCCTCGTCCGAGGGCTGGGCCCACCACTCGGGATGGCGCGCGGCGATCTCCATCGGGAAGAGCCCCGAGAAGATGGCGTTGCGCGCGAACGGCGTGGCCGTGGGCAGGATGCTGTAGTAATGCGATTCCTCGACCTCGAACAGCGGCGTGAGGAGATCGCGCAGCACCACCCACTGATCGAGCCTCAGGCAGTCGACCACGATGAACAACACCCGCCCCTCGGCCTGCAGCACCGGCACCACGAACTCGGAGACGACGTCCACCGAGAGCGGGGGCCGGTCTCCCTCGGGGCTCGCCAACCAGCGGGGGAAGTGGTGGCGGACGTACTCGGCGAAGTCCGCGCGGAGGCTCTGCTGCAGGGTGCGGAGCGCCTCGGAGAGGCCGGGCTCGTTGCAGACGGAGATGCGCACCTCCCAGCGCGCCAGCTCGGCGACGAGCTCCATCCACTCGCGCCACGCCAGCGACGCGCCGCGCCGGCCCTCGAGCTCGCGGAATCGCGTCACAAAGTCGCGGGCCAGGCGCTGCTGGCGGATGCGGTCGCCCTCGAGCAGCCGGGTGATCACGGAGAGGATCTGGCGCGGGTGCACCGGCTTCACCAGGTAGTCGTCCACCGCGACGCCGATCGCCTCGCGCAGCGTCGCTTCCTCCTCGCTCTGCGTCACCATGACGACGGGCACGCCCGCGTCGATGGCGCGGATCTCGGGGAGCAGCTCGAGGCCGCGCCGGCCGGGCATCTGCTCGTCGAGCAGCACGACGCTGTACGGCTGGCGGCGCAGCAGCGCGAGGGCGTCGTCCCCGTGGGCCGCGCACGCGACGGTGAAGCCCTGCGCCTCGAGGAAACGCCGGTGGGCGGCGAGCCCCTCCACTTCGTCGTCCACCCAGAGAATGCTCTTGGGGCGCGGCATCGACCAAAGCTAATGATGACTGGCGAAGCGCGGCAGCGCAGCCGTAGCTTTGGCGCCGTGCTGTGCGTCCTCGTGGTGCGCTTCAGCTCCATCGGCGACATCCTGCTCACCACCCCCCTGGTGCGGGCGCTCACCCGGCGCCACCCCGAGGCGAAGCTGGTCTACGTGACGAAGCGCGCGATGGCCCCGCTCGTCTCCGACAACCCGCACCTCGCCGAGGTCGTTTCCCTCGAGCCCGGCGAGCCGATCCGCCATTTCGCCCGGCGGCTGCGGGGCCTCGGGCCGACGCACGGGCTGGACTTGCACGGCAGCCTGCGCAGCGCGGCGTTGAGGCTGCTGGTGCACTGCCGCTGGTCGAGCTACCGCAAGCGCAAGCTCGGCCGGGCCCTGCTGATCTCGACCAAGCTCGACGTCTATCGCACCCACGTTCCCGTGGCGGAGCGCTACTTCGAGGCGGCGCGGCGGCTGGACGCGCGCCCCGACGGCGAGCCGCCGGAATTCTGCCTGGGAAAGGGGGCGCAGGATCGGGCGGCGCAGTGGCTGGGCGACCGCGCGCTCGCCGGCGCGCGGCTCGCCGCGCTCGCCCCGGGCGCCGCGCACGCCACCAAGCGCTGGCCCATCGCCCATTGGAGCGCGCTCGCCGAGGAGCTGCGCGCCGCGGGTTACAAGAGCGTCGTGGTCGGCGGGCCGGAGGACCGGGGGCTGGCGGAGCAACTCATGGGGAGCGGCGCGGCGGCGAGCGCGGCCGGCGAGTTCTCGCTGCAGGAGACGGGCGCCCTGCTCGCGCGCGCGCAGGTCGTCATCTCGGGCGATACCGGCGTGATGCACATGGCGACCGCGGTGCGCACACCGGTGGTCGCGCTGTTCGGGCCGACCGTCGAGCAGTTCGGCTTTTTCCCCTACCGCGCGCGCGCCCTCGTGCTGCAGCGCGCGCTCGACTGCCGCCCGTGCTCCGCCACGGGCACGGCGCATTGTCCCATGGGCCATCACCGCTGCCTCGGCGACATCACGCCGGCCGAGGTGGCCGCGGCCGCGCAACGCCTGGTGGCGTGACCCGGGCGACGACCCCGGCGGAACAGCGCCTCATCGGGCTCCTCGCCCGAACGGCCCGCGGGCCCCAACGGGACGGATTGTTCGCCCTCTGGCTCATGGTCCGCGCCGCCGAAGGGCTGTTCCCACCGCACCCGGTCTCGGTCAAGAATCACCTGCGTCGACTGCAGGCGCTCGAAACGCGCCTCGGCGCCCTGGCCCTGCCCGCCCCGCTCCGGCGGGCGCTCGCGGCCGCCCGGCACCACCTCGAGCCCGCGACGCCCGCGGCAGCGGCGCTCGTGCTCGCCCAGCTCGTCGCCCCCGCCCGCGACGTGCTCGGATCCGAGGCGGGCGAGGTCATCGCCGTTGCCGCACGGACCGCGCGCGTACATCTATAAGGCTAGACGTAAAGGCTAGACGTCTAGACGTCTAGACGGCTAGACGTCTAGAAAGGCACAGGAAAGGCACGAATGGGCCAGCGCCGGCTGGAGCGGCGTCCGTCTCTCGAGACCCTCGTCGAGCGGGTGGACCAGCAGCGACCCGGGGCGACCGCCGACGATACCGTCCCGACAGGGTTCCCCTCGCTCGACAAGCTCCTCGGGGGCGGGTTCCGCCGCCGCGACCTCGTCGTCCTGGGCGGCGACGTCGGCTCGGGCAAGTCGGCGCTCGCCCTGGGGCTGGCCCTGCGCGTGGCGCGGCAGGGCAGCCGCGTCGCGTTCTTCTCGGGGGAGATGGACGACGAGCGCTTGATGGAGCGGGCGCTCGCCATCGAGGGCCGCGCGGCGGTGGACGAGCTGCGCACGGCGACGTTGAGCGACCAGACACGCGCCGGAATCGGCGGCGCCGCCGTGCGACTCCGCGACCTGCCGCTCACGGCGCTCCCCCTGGCGGCCCCGGACTTCGAGACGGCGGCGGGCCGTCTCGACGGGGTGCGCCAGCTCGCGCTCGCCGTGGTGGACTACTTGCAGCTCGTGCCGTCGCCCGCGGGCGTCATCCGCTCGACGCAAGACGAAGACCTGGCGCTCGTCCTGCAGCGGCTCAAGGCCCTCGCCCTCGAACGCCACGTCGCGCTGCTGTGCGTCAGCCAGCTTCCTCGACTCGACGCGAAGCGACCGGACCCCCGCCCCACCCTGGACGACTTCGGCCACCTCGGCGCGATCAAGCAGCACGCCGACGTGGCGCTCGGGATTTTCCGCGAAGAGATGTACCACCCGGGCTATGGGGTCGAGGGCGCGACCGAGCTGATGATCCTGAAGAACCGCAACGGGCCCACGGGCTTCGTCGATCTCTACTTCTACCGGCGCTGGATGCGGTTCGAGGACATGCTCGACCCCGACAGGTGAGCGTCGTAGGTTGAAGCGGCGTTACACGACGCATCTTGAGGTGCACCATGGCCGGCCACAGTAAGTGGAAGCAGATCAAGCGGAAGAAGGCCGTAACCGACGCCCGGCGCGGGGCCCTCTTCACCAAGCTGATCCGCGAAATCACCATCGCCGCGAAACAAGGCGGCGGCGACCCTGCCGGCAACGCCCGCCTGCGCACGGCCATCGACGCCGCGAAAGCCGAAAACATGCCGCTCGACAACATCGAGCGCGCCATCAAGAAGGGGACGGGCGAGCTCGAGGGCGTGCAGTACGTCGAAGTGGCCTACGAGGGCTACGGCCCGGGCGGCGCGGCGATCTTCATCGAGGCGACCACGGACAATGCGAACCGCACCGTGGCCGAGATCCGGCACGTCTTCACGCGACACCGCGGCAACCTCGCCGCCGCGAACTCGGTCGCGTGGATGTTCGACCGCAAGGGGCAGATCACCGTGGACGCCACCAGGGCCGACGAGGACGCCACCATGGAGGCGGCGCTGGAAGCGGGCGCCGACGACATGGTGCGCGACGGTGACCTGTTCCTCATCACCGGGCCGGTGAGCCAGCTGCACGCGATTCAGGAGAAGCTCAAGGCGAGGCGGATTCCGGTGCAGTCCGCCGAGATCGCGATGATCCCCAAGAGCACCGTCAAGGTGGACGCCCGGGATGCGAAGCAGCTGCTCGAGCTGATCGAAGCCCTGGAACAGATGGACGACGTCGCGAAGGTTTCGTCGAATTTCGACATCGACGCCGAGACGATGGCGGCGGTGACGGCGTGACGTGAGGGTGCTGGGCGTGGATCCGGGTACCTCGGTCACCGGCTACGGCGTGATCGAGACCGGCGACGGGGCGCCCGGAATGGGCCGGCTGATCGAGTGCGGCGTCATCAGCCTGGCGCGCCGCACCCCGCTCCCCCATCGGTTGGAAGAGCTGCACGCCGGCATCAGCGAGCTCATCGCCCGCCACCGGCCGCACACGCTGGCGCTGGAAAGCGCCTTCTACCATCGGAACGTCCGCACCACTCTCGTGCTCGGCCACGCACGCGGCGTGGTCCTGCTCGCCGCCCGGCAGGCGGGACTCGAGATCGCCGAATACCCTCCCGCGACAGTCAAGAAAGCCGTGACCGGCAGAGGCGGCGCCCGCAAGCCGCAAGTCGGGGCGATGGTGGCGCGTCTGCTGCGTCTCAAGTCGGCCCCCCTGCCAGCCGACGCGGCGGACGGCGTGGCAGTCGCGCTCACGCACCTCCTGCGGGGCCCGTGATCGCGCAAGTGAGCGGCCGCCTCTCGGCGAAGCGCGGCGACCGCGTGGTTGTGCAGACGGCGGGCGGCGTCGGCTACGAGATCGTGGTCGCC
>QHVD01000499.1:0-1704 GCA_003222235.1 Gemmatimonadota bacterium
GTATCCGCGAGGCCCTGAAGCAAGTGCTCGAGTACGAAACGATCGAGGTGCAGACCTGCGCGTCGGGCGGCGAGGCGCTGCGGATCTATCCGGACTGCCGGCCCGACCTCGTCTTCCTGGACGTGAAGATGCAAGGCATGGACGGGATCGAGACGCTGCGGAAGCTGCGCGAGCTCGATCCCCGCGCCCAGGTGGTCATGATCTCGGGACACGGCACGATCCAGACGGCGGTGGAGGCGACGCAGCTCGGCGCCTATGACTTCCTCGAGAAGCCGCTCGACACCGACCGCATCCTGCTCACGCTGCGGAACGCCCTCCAGCACGTGGAGCTGGCGAGCGAGAACGTGCGGCTCAAGGCCGAGGTGCACGCGCAGTACGAGATCGTCGGCTCGAGCAAGGCGGTCAAGCAGGTGATCGAGCGCATCGAGAAGGTGGCGCCGACGGCGGCCCGGGTGCTGATCCGGGGCGAGAACGGGACCGGGAAGGAGCTCGTCGCGCGGGCGATCCACGCCCTCTCACCGCGCGCCCGCGGGGGGGGGCCGTTCGTAGAGGTGAATTGCGCGGCGATCCCGACCGAGCTGATCGAGAGCGAGCTGTTCGGCCACGTGAAGGGGAGCTTCACCGGCGCGTTCGCGGACCGAGCGGGGAAGTTCGAGCTCGCCGACGGGGGCACCCTGTTCCTGGACGAGGTCGGCGACATGAGCCTCTCGGCCCAAGCCAAGGTGCTGCGGGCGCTCGAGGAGGGAGTCATCTCGCGGGTCGGCTCGGGCAGGGCGCTTCCGGTGGACGTCCGCGTCATCGCCGCCACCAACAAGGATCTCGAGGCGGAGATCGCGGCCGGGAAATTTCGCGAGGACCTGCTGTACCGCCTCAACGTCGTGCCCGTCGAGGTGCCGCCGCTGCGCGCGCGACGCGCCGACATCCCCCAGCTCGTGGAGCACTTCGTGCAGCAGTCGACGCGACAGGGACTCCCGCCGAAGCAATTCGACGCGGAGGCCGTGAGGCGGCTCCAGGCGCACGATTGGCCGGGCAACGTCCGCGAGCTGCGGAATGCGGTCGAGCGGTTGCTCATTCTCGCGCCCGGGCGGCTCGTCACGCCGGAGGACGTCGAGCGCCTCGCCGGCATCGAGACGGGAGAACGGGGTGCGGCCGGTACGACCGGCGCGGAGCTCGCGGGGGCGCCGTGGGCGCGGGCGGCGACGTTCGAGCAGTTCAAGCAGGCCGCCGAGCGGGCCTATCTGCTCGCGAAGCTCAAGGAGAACGACTGGAATGTGTCGGAGACCGCGCGCACATTGGAGATGCCGCGCAGCAACCTGTACAAGAAGATCGAGCGCTACGGGCTCGCTCGGGAGGCGTAGTGGCGGGGACCGAAAAGGAACGCGATTGGGACAAGGAGATGGCGGAGGTCGACCGCCTGCTCAACAAGCTGCCGCACGCCGATCCGCATCTCCAGGGCGGCTCCCCACCCTCGGGCAAGCGCCCCCGCTTGTCCGACACCCCCACGGTCCCGATGGGCCGCGTCGCGGGATCGGGCGGCGGCGGGCAACTGAGCACGTGGGCCCGCGTGATCCTGGGCCTCCTCATCGGGATCGGGATGACGCAATGGCCGTATAGCCACGGCTGCGGGCTACGCCTCATCTTCTACCTGTGCGGCGTCCTCGCCGTGATCACGGCCGGCCTGTGGAGCAGCGTCTCGTCCTGGCG
>QHVD01000499.1:1730-2849 GCA_003222235.1 Gemmatimonadota bacterium
TGATCATCTGGGGACTCGTGCTCGCCGCGCGCGAGGTGCTGCCGCGCGTCGGCTATGCGAAAGTCGAGGGCCCATGGCTCTGTCCGGATGTGGGACCCAAATGAGCGATCGGTTCGCGAACTTCATCGGCGGCGAGTGGGTCGCCCCTGCGACCGGCGAGTACTTCGAGAACCGCAACCCCGCGGATTGGGACGACGTGATCGGCTGCTTCCCGCGCTCGGGAGCCGAGGACGTCGCCCGCGCCGCCGCGTCGGCCCGGCGCGGCTTCGCGCGGTGGTCGAAGACGCCGGCACCGGTCCGCGGCGAGGTCCTCCACCGGGTGGGCGACCTGCTCGTCCAGCGCAAGGAGGAGATCGCGCGCGCCATGACGCGGGAGATGGGCAAAGTTCTCGCGGAGACGCGGGGTGACGCGCAGGAGGGGGGCCGGCGCTGGTTCGGCCGCACGGTGCCCTCGGAGCTCCGCGACAAGTGGGCGATGAGCTTTCGCCGGTCGATCGGAGTGGCCGGGCTCATCACCCCGTTCAACTTTCCGCTCGCGATCCCGACATGGAAGATGTTTCCCGCGCTGCTGTGCGGGAACGCAGTGCTCTTCAAGCCGGCCGAGGACGTGCCGCACACGGCGCACCTGCTGGTGGAGATCCTCCTCGAGGCGGGGCTGCCGCCCGAGGTCGTGCAGCTGGTGCACGGCCAGGGCTCGGTCGTCGGCAAGGCGGTCGTGGACTGTCCCGACATCCCTGTGATCTCGTTCACGGGCTCGACCGAGACCGGCTCGATCATCGGCGCGACCTGCGGCAGGATGCACAAGCGGCTCTCGCTCGAGATGGGCGGCAAGAACGCGATGCTCGTGATGGACGACGCCGATCTCGACCTCGCGCTCGAGGGCGTGCTGTGGGGCGCGTTCGGCACCACCGGACAGCGCTGCACCGCGACGAGCCGGCTGATCGTGCACGAGCGCGTGCACGACGGGTTCGTGAAGCGGCTGTGCGACCGGGCCGGGCGGCTGCGCCTCGGTCCCGGTCTGGACGAGACCAACGAGGTGGGCCCGCTGGTCAACGAGGCGGCCCGCAAGAAGGTCGACTACTACGTCGGCGTCGGCCGGCAGGAGGGCGCCGAGATCCT
>QHVD01000500.1 GCA_003222235.1 Gemmatimonadota bacterium
GTCTACGTGGACTTTTCGGGCAAGCTCCAGCGGGCGCAGATCGACACGGAGTAGGTACGCGTCCGATGGCACCGGCTCGCAACAATCCGATGATGCATCACGGACCCGCGGCGCTACGGTTGCGTACCGTGGATCACGAATCTTTGGTGATCGTGCTCTCGGCCCGTGGCTCTCCGCTCGACGCCGCGGCGCTGGACCCGCTCGCGGACACGCGCGTGCTCTGGGTGCGCGTCGAACG
>QHVD01000227.1 GCA_003222235.1 Gemmatimonadota bacterium
GGCCGTCGGCCATGGCGGCCAGGAATGCGATGGTGACGATCGGCTCGTGGTCGGTTTCGTTCATTGTCGCGATCCATGACGTGGGCTGGGGCCGCGTCATGCGCCCTCACCTTTCCAGCGCCGGCACGACCCCCCAGCTCGTGTTCTTGAAGATCGAATCCGCGACCGCCGTCGCCCTGGCTGCGGTCTGCGGCTCCTTGTCCTTCAGCGCCTGCGCCAGCGCCTGATACACCAGGCCGTAGGTCGCGAGAATCCCCTCCGAGGGCCGGTCCACCCAGCCGCGCGGCCGGCGGCGCGCCGCGGTGTCGCTGTGATAGACCTGGAACGCGAGCGTCTCGGTGCGAGGGACGTTGACGAAGCCGAGCCCCGGGAGCGGTTTGATGCTGTCCGATGGCGCCAGCGTCTGGCCGTGCAGCTTGCGCACAAATCCCTGGCCCTCGAGGTATGCGGTCAACCCGAACTGGTCGGCGTACGTGCCGACGGTGCGGGAGTAGTAGATCGGCCGCTTGCCCGTCTGGTCCTTGATCGCCTGCAGAACGATCACGTCCGCCCGCTCCAGATACTGCCGGCCGAGCTGCTGCGGGTCGAGGGCGACGACGACGCCCGCCACGTTCACGCTCGTCTTCTTGTCGAGGAAGTACACCGGCTGCAGCGAGTCGAGCTGCGGGTCCGTCCAGCTGAGCATCTTGCCGGTGGGCTTGGTCCACTCGCGCCCGCGGTAGATCGCGGGCGCCCTGTCGGCCTCGAAGGGGTAGACCGGCCGCCGCTGCAGCTGGCGCAGGTACCAGTCGGTATTGGCGAGGGACAGGTTCAGCACCGTCACGTCCTTGCGGATGCCCTCGACCTCCTGCGCGTACCATAGCGGGAAGGTGTCGTTGTCGCCCGCGGTGACGAGGATCCCGTACGGCTCGACGGACTGCAGCACGTCGAAGGCAAAGTCGCGCGCCAGCGTCTCGCCCCGCCGCGAAGCGGTGAGGTGGTTGCCGGCAAGCGGGATGAGCGCGATGGCGAGCAGCGGGGTCGCGGCGAGCCAGCGCCGTGCCGGGTTGGGGTCGCGCTCCTCCAGCCACTCGCTGACCCACTCCATCAGCGTGGCGAGCCCCATTCCGACCCACACGCCCCACAGCGCGAACGACGCGATGAAGAAATAGTCACGCTCGCGCACCTCGCGCGGCAGCTGCGAGTGCTCGAGCATCTGCGAGTAGCCGTACTTGAAGTTCAGGTAGAAGATGAGGAGCAGGGTGAAGGTCGCCATGAGCGAGGTCATGGCGAGCGCGGTGCGGCGATCGGCTTTCCAATGACGCCAGGCGCCAAGGACGCCGAGCGCGCCGAAGATCACGGCCAGCGCATGCTGCAGGCTCGCCGGCCAGTCCCGCCCCCATTGCCAGGTGAAGTACTGAATCCACATGCCGAGCTGCGCCGCGAGGGTCGCTTGGCGCTGCCACACCGGCGGCTTGCCGTACTGCTGGCGTGTGAGCACGTCCCAGAGCGCCTGCCGCGTGGTCGGCTCGCCCTCGTTGATCGGCGGGAAGTGGGCGGCGCGGATCGGCAAGAAGAGATAGACCGAGACTCCGACCACCGCCACGCCCAGCAGGGCGAGCGCGAAGTCGGCGTTCTTGGCATAGAACAGGGCCCATCCGAGGGCGGCGAGGAACAGGACTACCGCGAAGATCAGCGGTGCGGCGCTCTCGAGCCCCGTCGCCGCGATCATCGCGTACACGCTGCAGAACACGAACCACTGCGACCACTCGATGTTCCGCGACTGGGGATCGGCGGGGCGCTGTCCCTTGAGGGGCGGGAACAGGAGCAGGGCCACCACCGGCCCCACGAGGACGCCCATCATGTGGTTCGTGGCGGTGAGGGCGAGCAGGTACACGATCATGAGGAGGTGGTGGTCGTGCGCCTCGCCCGGGGGCTGGTCGTCCCAGCGCACGATCAGCCACAACACCAGCGCGATCGAGAGCAGGGACAACGTGTACACCTTCTCATTCACCACCGACTGGTTCCACACGGTGAACGCGGTGGCCGAGACGGTCGCGCCCGCAAGCGCCGCGAGGCGCCGCGGCCACCGCGCCGGCACCCAGGCGCGCATCCAGCGCTCCCCCACGAGGAACCAGCACGCCGCGGCGATCGCGCTCGTCGTCGCGGCGAGCAGATTGATCCGCATCGCGTACCCGGCGGCGAGGGGCAACAAGCCCCAGGTGTGGGCGATCAGCGTGAACAGCGGGTTGCCGGGCGGATGCGGGATGCCGAGCACGTAGGCCGCGGCGATGTATTCGGACGTGTCCCAGAACTGGGTCGTCGGGGCGAGCGTGAGCACGTACAGCACGAAGGCGCCGAGCGTGACGCACGCCGCCATCACGTAGGGCGGGCGCTCGGGCGTTTCGTCGACCGCAGGGGCAGAGGAGACGATCCGCTCGGTCATCTGGGCTTTCACCGCTGGCTGGGCGTGGCTCATGTGGGTTGGGTGCGAGGTCAGTTACGGATCGCGCGCCGGTCGGTCTGCAGGGCATAGGTCGTGTTCGCCAGGATCGCGTCGCGCAGCTCGACCGCTCGGCTCGCCAGCGCCGGCTCCTGCTCGTGGAGCGCGGCGGCGATTGTGTCATAAACGAAGACGTACCCCAGGAGGCTGTTCTCGGACGGTACGTCCACCCAGCCGCGAGGCCGCGGTCGAGCTGCCGTCGCGCCGCCCCCATATACACCGAACGCCAGCGCCTTTGACCGCGGCACGTTCACGAAGCCGCGCCCTTCTACCAGCCGGACGCTGTCGCTCAGCGCAACAGGGCGGGGCACCACACGGCGCACCAGCCCTTCCCCCACGAGGTAGGGGGAAAGCCCTAGCTGGTCGGGGTAACCGCCCGTAGACGTGGAAAAATAGACGGGACGCGTCCCGAGCTGATCCTTGATGATCTGGAGGACCGCCAGGTCGGAGCGTAACAGATACGGGCGCCTCAGCACGCCGGGATCGAGCGCGACTTGGATGGAGCCGAGGCGCGCCGTGGCCGGTTGGGGAAGGGGGACGTACTCTGGGAGCGTGTCGGCGACGTCGCCGAGGTAGAACCGGCTCATCCACGGCCTGGTCGGGCGTGGCCAGCTCCGTCCGCGATACAGCGCCGGCGCCGCGCCGGCGTCGAACGTGGGCGGGGCTCGGCGCTGCAACTGGCGCAGGTACCAGTCGGTATTCGCGAGCGACAGTACCAGCACGCTCACGTCCCGCCGGACGCCCTCAACTTCCTGCGCATACCACAGCGGAAACGTGTCGTTGTCGCCCGCCGTGACCACGAGTGCGTACGGATCCACCGATTGCAGCACGTCTCGCGCGTAATCGCGCGCCATTGTCTCCCCCGCCCGCGACGCCGTGAGCCGGTTGCCGATCAAGGGCACGAGCGCGACCAGCAGGACCGGGGCGCAGAGCGCCCAGCGGCGCGTGGCGACCGCCTGGTGCGCGAGGCTGCCCGCGAGCCATTCCATCACGGCCGCCAGTCCCATCCCGGCCCAGATCCCCCACACCGCGAAGGAGGCGATGAAGAAGTAGTCGCGCTCACGAACCTCGTGCTCGAGGCGGGGACTAGGGAAGACCTGGGAGTAGCCCCACCGGAAGTTGAGATAGAAGACGAGGGCCACCGTCAGGGTGACGACGAGCGTCGTCATCGCCAGCGCGGCGCGGCGGTCCGCACGCCAGTGGCGCCGGGCGCCGGCCAGCCCGAGGGTCGCAAACAGCACCGCCAGGGCGCGCTGCACCCCGCCGAGCCAGTCATGGCCGAACTGCCAGGTGAAGTACTGCACGTAGTTGAGCAGCTGCTGCCCGTACAGTGCCAACGTATGGCCCGGATTGTCCGGACCGGGCGGGTACATCGGGTTGTCGAAGATCGACGGCTTGCCGAATTGCTCGCGCGTGAGCACGGCGTGGAGCGCCGCCCACGACGTCGGCTCACCTTCGTTGAGATACGGGTCGAAGTGCGCGCGGATCGGCATGAAGAGGTCGACGCTCGTGCCGACGGCGGCCACGAGCGCGGCCGCGACCAGGAAGCGCGGACGGGTGAGGGCGCGAGGATCGGTCGCCAGGACGTAGGCGAGCACGGCGGGAGCCGCCAGCACGCCCATCAGGTGGTTCGTCGCCGTGAGCGCGAGCAGGTAGACGATGAGCACCAGGTAGCGGTCGCGCCGCGCATCCGCCGGCTGGTCCGCCCACCGGATCACGAGCCAGAGGACGAGGGCAATCGTCAGCACGCTCACCGTGTAGACCTTTTCGTTCACGACCGACTGGTTCCACACGGTGAACGCCGTGGCGCCGACCAGGGCGCCCGCGGCCGCGGCCGCGCGGCGTGCCCAGCGGGGTGACGCGACGGCGCCGAGCCACCGGTCGGCGATGAGGAACCACAACCCCGCCGCGGCGGCGCTCGTCCCGGCGGCGAAGAGGTTGATGCGTCGCGCGTAATCGGCGCCCAGCGGCAGGAGTCCCCACGCGTGCGCCAGGATCACGAACAGCGGACTCCCCGGCGGATGGGGGATGCCGAGCGCGTGCGCGGCGGTGATGTACTCGGGTGCGTCCCAGAACTGCGTCGTGGGCGCGAGGGTCGCCACGTACAGGAGCAGCGCGCCCAGCGTAACGAGCAAGGCGAGCGGATAAGGAGGGCGCTCGCCGCCGGGGGACCTCGGGAGTTGGTCGGGCATCCTCGTCATGTGGTCAGTGCCGGAACTGTCGCACGCCGGTGAGCACCATCGCGACTCCGTGCCGATCGGCGGCGGCGATTACCTCGGCGTCCTTCACCGAGCCCCCCGGCTGGATGATGGCGCGCACACCCGCGCACGCCGCTTCTTCTACCCCGTCGGGGAACGGAAAGAACGCGTCCGAAGCTAACACCGCGCCCGCCGGATCGTGGCCCTGCTGGCGGGCTTTGTGCACCGCCAGGAACGACGCGTCCACCCGGGACATCTGCCCGGCGCCGATGCCGATCGCCGCCTCGTCGCGGGCGATGAGGATGGCGTTGGACTTGACCGCCCCCACGGCCGCCCACGCGAAGCGGAGATCGCGCCACTCCTCCGCGGTGGGAGGGGGGGCGCGCCGGGTCGCGACGTTCCAGGCCTTCTCGTCCGAGGCCGCCGCCGGGCGGGAGCGCTCCTGCACCAGGAAGCCGCCCCGGATTCGCTTGAAGTCCCACCCCGGCGCGTCGAGGTCGGGGGCGAGCCGGATGACGCGCAGGCCTTTCTTTTCGCGCAGCACCGCGAGCGCGTCGTCCGGGAACGCGGGGGCGACGACGACTTCGACGAACAGGTCCCGCATCGCCGCGGCTGCGGCGCGATCGAGCCCCGAGTTGAACGCGATCACGGAGCCGAAAGCCGACGTACGGTCGGTCGCGAGCGCGCGCTCGTACGCCTCGCCGGGCCCGCGGCCCAGCGCGATGCCGCACGGCGTGGTGTGCTTGACGATCGCGCACGCCGCGCGGTCCGCACCGCACCACGGCGCCACGGCGCCGAGCGCGGCGTCCACGTCGAGGAGATTGTTGAACGACAGCTCCTTGCCGTGCAGCTGCTCGAGCTCGCGGATGCCGGGCTCGTCCGCGGCGTAGAGCGCCGCGGCCTGGTGGGGGTTCTCGCCGTAGCGGAGCTCCTGGCGCCGCTCGAGCGCAAGCGTGATCCACTCGGGCCAACCGGCGGTGTCCCGGGCGAGATAGGCGTGAATCGCGGCATCGTAAGCAGCCGTGTGGGCGAACGCTTTCGCGGCGAGCTGTCGCCGCAACGCCGGTGCTGACCCCGGGCGCAAGCCCGGGGTCCCCGGGGTCAGTGTACCCGGGGTCCCCAGAGTCCCCGGGCTTGCGCCCGGGGTCAGTCTGTCCGGGGTCAGTGCCCCGGTCTTGAGCGCCTCGATCACCCGGGGATAGTCGTCCGGGTCCACGACGACGATCACGTCCTCGTGGTTCTTCGCTGCGGAACGGAGCATCGAGGGGCCGCCGATGTCGATCTGCTCGAGCGCCTGCTCGAGGGTGGCACCCGGTCTCGCGATCGTGTCGCGGAAGGGATAGAGATTGACCGCGACGAGGTCGATCGGGGTGATGCCGTGCTGCGCGAGGGCCGTCCGGTCGCCGGGATGGGCGCGCCGCGCGAGCAGGCCGCCGTGCACTTTGGGGTGCAACGTCTTGACCCGGCCGTCCATGATCTCGGGGAAGCCCGTGACCTGCTCGATCGGAATCACCGGCACTCCCTCCTTGCGGAGCGCGTCGGCGGTTCCCCCGGTGGATACGATCTCCCAACCCAGACCGGTGAGCGCGCGGGCGAACTCGACGATTCCGCGCTTGTCCGAGACCGAAAGGAGGGCTCTCACCGGGTGGCGCGAGGCGTTCCATGACGCCATGACGCCACGTTGCCACGTTGCACAAATGCGCGCGACGTCTCTTGGAACGTGGCGTCGTGGGACGCCTTTAGATTCCGTGGCGTCATGGGGTCGTGGAACGATGTTCGATTCCCATGGAATCGCTCAACCGTCACGCTCGAACCTCGGGAAAGGTTGATCGTCGATCGCGAACGCCGGCCCGCCCGCGAACAGCCGCACGGGCGTCCGCGGCACCCCCCGGCGCACGAGCTCCGTCACCACCAGCGGCAGGAGCCGATGCTCGACCTCGAGCACGCGCGCCGCGAGCGACTCGGGCGTGTCGTCCGAACGCACCGGCACAGGCCACTGCGCGATGATCAGCCCGCGGTCGTACTCCTCGTCCACGTAATGGACCGTCGCGCCCGAGAGCGTGGCCCCGCTCGCGAGCACCCGCTCGTGCACGCGCCGGCCGTACATTCCGGGGCCGCCGAAACCAGGGAGCAGCGCCGGATGGATATTAATCATGCGCAGGCGAAAACGGACGACCGCGGCGGGCGGGATCCGCTTGAGATAGCCGGCGAGGACGACCAACTCTGCGTCGCCAAGGGCGGCGACGAGCTCCGCGGGATCGCAGGGATCGACGAGCACCGCCGTGGGCACACCGGCCGCGCTGGCGCGCTCGAGCGCTCCCGCATCGGAGCGGCTGGACACGACACGCGTCACGCGCGCGAGGGTCGAGTTGTGCAGCGCGTCGAGCACGGCCTGGAGGTTCGTGCCGCCGCCCGAGACGAGCACGGCGATCGGGGTCAGCGGTTGCAACGGACCAGGGAGGCGTGCTTCGGGCCGGGGGCGACGCTCAAGGTGAACGGTCCCGTGGCGTACTTGTCGCGGCTCGTCACCACGATGTAGTAGTCGCCGCTCTTCGGGAGCCGCACTGTGAGCCGCGCATTGCAGTTGCCGCCCGAATCGTCGTCCTGCGGGAGATCGGCGCCGAATCCGGGGCCGAACAGGAACGCGTACGCGTCGAACGCCTCAGAGGCGACGTCGATCGTCACCGTCTCCCCCGCGACGCCCGGCATCTTCCACTCCTGCGCGTAGGTGCTCTCGGCGGGAAGCAGCAGGTCGCTCCGCCGCAGCGTGTCCCGCGCCGTCGCACCCACGGCGACAGTGCCGCGGGGTCTGCGCACCGCGGGCTGGCGGACCCTGCCCTGAGCGGTGATGAGCGCGACCGGCAGCCACACGAGGCAGAGGCCGCCACCCAGCCGCGCGCGCATCGCTCGGGTCGCAGACGACATCCGCGTGCAATCTAGCGTGCAATTTGGTAGGGGCGCAGCATGCTGCGCCCCTACGTCGCGGTCTTCAGAGTCGTCACGCCCGCGCGCACGATCAGGTCGGCCGCGGCGGCGAGATCGGGCACCACGGTGGCGCCCAGCGCCTGCGCCTGAGCGCGGTGATGCGCGCCGTCGCCCGTCTCGACCAGGATGCCGCGGGCCGCTTGCCCGGCGAGGGCGCGGGCGGGCTCCACGTCGCTGAGGCGATCGCCTACCCAGTAGGCCTGCGCGAAGTCGATCCCGAGGGCGGTCTGGGCGTCCCGAAACAGCTTCGGCCCCGGCTTCCGGCACTGGCAGGGGCCCGTGATGTCCGGGTGGTGCGGGCAGAGATAGGCGCCGTCGAGGTGGGCGGTGTGTGCGCCGAGCAGCTCTGCCACGCGCCGCTGGACGGCGGAGTACGCGGCCTGGTCGTACAGCCCGCGGGCGATTCCCGACTGGTTCGTCACGGTGACGACGAGCCAGCCGGCCTGGTTGAGCCGCCGGATCGCCTCGCCCGCCCCGGGCAGGAGGCGGACCTTGCCGGGCTCGCGCAGAAAGCCCGGGTCGCTCACGATGGTGCCGTCGCGGTCGAGGAACACCGCTCGATGCTCAGGCATCGAGCGCCGCGCGGGCCGCGCGGGCGACCATTTCGATCTGGTCGGGGAAGATGGTGCGCGGGTCGAGGAGGACACGGCCGTCTGCGATGCGGGCGATGATGGGCGGATCTGTCCCCCGCAACCGCCCCGCCACGGTGTCAGGTGTCGGGTGTCGGGTGTCGGGGGTGAGCCGAACCAGCCACGTCTCGAGCTTCGCTCCCGGGAACGAGCCGCCGCCCACTTCCGACTCACCCTCGATGAGCTCGGCGGCGCCCCCGACGCCTCTCTGTAACGCCTCACC
>QHVD01000501.1 GCA_003222235.1 Gemmatimonadota bacterium
GCGACAAGACCGACCACGTCGCCTTACACAAGGGCTCCGCGTTGCGAAGGATGAACGATTGAGAGGCTCGCCGGCAACAATGATCCCGGGATCATGCTGATGCGTCAGAGCACGTCCGCAGCCACTGTCTATCCCACCCTCGATGTGCGCCGAGGCCGTACCGTGGCGGTGCCATCGCTCGCTGATCGCCGACGCGCTGAAACGGGACCAGCCGCCAAGTCCACGCGCTGACGCTTTTCGCCAGGGTCAGCGGCACGGTAATTACGTATCCGCCGGAAGCGTCACCGTCCCAATCGGACACCTCCAGCCTCAAACCATAGTCGAGGCTCATCAGGCACCCGGCACGGCGAGGCAGCGCTTGTTCACGCCCATTGAGGCTGACTTGTCATGACACCCAGCTCTTCGGGAGCGGGCTTATGGGGGTTCGGCACAAATGGCCGTGCGGTCTCATAGCACTCGCGTTCAGTCGTTCAGCCTCAGCGGCTACCATGGCAAGCCCACACGCGGCACCGTGACGATCCGGGAGTTCAATCGCGAGCAGCGCATGCGGCGGGCGCTGGAGGGACTCGGCAAGTGGTGGGGCGTGGCGCTCCTGTCAGTGTTTATCCCCGTCGCACATTTTGTACTCGTTCCGTCGTTCCTGCTCTACGGCATGTGGCAACTCTGCCAGCGGCTCGGCACGGCGGAGCTCGCGACCGACGCGCATGGCGCCTGTCCCGACTGCGGGACGGAGCAGACTTTCGAGCTCGCGCCGCGGTGGCGCGCACCGCAACCGGTCACCTGTAAGCAGTGTCACCGCGGGTTGCGGCTCACGGTGCCGTCCTAGAGGGTATGCGGGTACGCGAGGGCGTGATGACGAGCACACCGATCCCTCACGGCTCGCGCGGCCTGGCACTGGTCCTGGCGGGCGGCGGCGCGCGGGCTGCATACGAGGTGGGGGTCCTCTCCGCCATCGCCGAGCGGGCGCGCGGCCTCGAGTTTCCTATCGTGACCGGTGTGTCCGCAGGCGCGATCAACGCCGTCTACCTCGCGGCGCACGCGCAGACACTGTCCGCCGCGCTGGGGGCGCTGCGCGATCACTGGAGGCATCTGACAGTGGATCGCGTCTACCGTATTCAGCCTTGGCGCCTCGGGCGGGCGCTCTTGCGCGGTGTGGCCGGCACCCTCCTGGGCACACGCGAGGAGGCCGCGGTCGTGCGGGGCCTGGTGGACATGAGCCCGCTGCACGATTTTCTGGCCGCGCGCCTCGATTGCAGAGGGATCGATGCCAACATCGCCGCCGGCCGTCTGCGCGCGGTGGCGGTGAGTGCGACTTCATACGCATCAGGGGAGACGGTGACGTTCGTGCACGGCCGTCCTGACGTGCCCACGTGGAGGCGCGCGCTACGCTCCGCCGTGCCTGCGCGGCTCACGGTGGACCACGTGATGGCGTCGGCTGCGTTGCCGATCCTTTTTCCCGCGGTCCGCCTCGGGGACGCGTTTTACGGCGACGGCAGCGTGCGCCAGACCGCCCCGCTTGCTCCGGCGATCCATCTCGGCGCCCGGGCCCTCCTTGTGATCACTCAGCGCAGCGAGCCCGAACTGGCCGCCTCGCCCGCCTTCGCGCTGCGCGATTATCCCACCACCGCGGAAGTGATCGGGCTGCTGCTGCACGCGATTTTCCTCGACGCCCTCGAGGCAGACGCCGAGCGGGTCGAGCGCATCAACCGAACGCTGGCGCGCGTGCCGCCCGGGGCGGCTCCTGAGGGATTGCGACCGGTCAATCTCCTGATGCTCCGACCTTCGCGGGACCTCGGTGCGCTCGTCGCGGGGTCGGGGGCGAAGCTGCCGTCCGGGATCCGCTGGATGGTCCGCGGGATGGGCGGCCACCGGGCAACCGCCGTGGACTTCCTGAGCTACCTGCTGTTCGACCCGGCCTACACGACTGCGCTGATCGACCTGGGCTACGCCGACGGGCTGACCCAGTGGCCGCGCATCGAGCGGTTTCTTTCCGATTCGTAGTAGCTCATTTCGGGACGCTGCCGCCGGCCTAAAGGCGGGCCGCCGCGCGCTCCCGAGGCCCGATTGTGAGTATGTCGAGTGTGACCAGGGTTCCCTCGGCAACGCAGACTGGCGGAGCCGCACACGGACTGCGACCGCATAAGTCCTTATGCGCTCAGGAGGACTCCAACCCCCCGAGCCTCGGACGCGCGGAGCTCGCCGCTTTGCACACGCAGCGTTGCGGCACAGGCCGAGGGTTCACCAACAGCCTCCGAGCTGGTAAGTTCAAGCCCTGTGTAGCCCGGCGCCGTAGCCAAGTGGTAAGGCAGAGGTCTGCAAAACCTCGATTCGTCGGTTCGATTCCGACCGGCGCCTCTTGGACTCAGGTCGTCCGTAGCACGGTCTTGGGCCATTTTTTGAGCAACCTTACCCTCACGTAATAGTGTTGCGCATACAAGAAAGCGCCCCCACTGCCCTTCGACCTCCAACCAGTTCTGAAAGGCAAGCTCCTCGAACTCAGGCCCCTTCGAGCCGAGGATTTCGATGATCTCTTCGCGGTGGCTGCGGACCCTCTCATTTGGGAGCAACATCCCGCGAAGGATCGCTACCAAG
>QHVD01000228.1:0-2869 GCA_003222235.1 Gemmatimonadota bacterium
GAGCGCACCGTCACCATCAGTGGCGCGTCGAAGACGTTCAGCGTGACGGGCTGGCGCATCGGGACCATCGTCGCGCCGCCGCGCGCGACCGATGCGATCCGCAAGGTGCACGATTTCCTCACGGTCGGCGCGCCGGCGCCCCTGCAGGAGGCGGTGGCCGTCGCGCTGGAGACGCTCGGCCCGGACTACTACGAGACGCTCGCGCGCGCCTACCGCACGCGCCGCGACCTGCTGCACGGGGCGCTCATCGATGCCGGGTTCCGCTGCCGACCCCCCGAGGGAGCCTACTACATCCTGGCCGACTTCGCGGGGCTCTCCGACCTCCCGGACGACGAATTCGCCCGCTGGCTCACCTGCGAAGTCGGCGTCGCGCCGGTGCCGGGCTCGAGCTTCTTCAGCCGGCCGGAGTCGGGACGGAAGCTGGTGCGGTTCGCGTTTTGTAAGACGGAGGAGCAGCTGCGGGAGGCCGGGGAGCGATTGAGAAGGGCGGTAGAGGACGGTCGCGGGCGGTAGAGGGCGGTAGAGGGCGGTCGAGGCTCGCGCTTCCACCTCTACCGTCTTCTACCGCCCTCTACCCCCTCTACCGTCCTCTACCGCCCTCTACCCCCTCTACCGTCCTCTAGCACGCCGATCGCCATCTCGGGCGAGGGTCGCGCCGCATCCCCGACCGCGGTGGGCGTGCGCTCGGCTCGCCCTCCCCATCCCGCGATCTTGAAGAGGCAGCGTCCCAGCGGCCCGCGCCAGAAGCGCAGGCGGCGTTCGCCCTTGGGATCAGTCCGATGCGCCGTACGCGCCCGCGCCAGGACGGCGGCGACCAGCGCGACGCCGGCCGAGGCCGCTAAAGCCGGCGCCAGCAGGGCGACCGGCACGAGCGAGGGGACTCCCACGGTCGCTGCGGCAGCGACGAGCCCCGCATACGCCACCCAGCGCAGGACCCGCTCCAGGCGCGAGGGGCCCTCCCCGTACAGGAAGGCCGACTCCTCCCGGCGCCGGGTCAACTCCCCCTCGATGGCCTCGACGAGGTCGCCCCAGGCGAAGCCGGCGCGGCAAAACCGGCGCACCCGTGACAGCAGCACCCCCGCCGGCAGCATGAGTAGCCACGCAATGCATCCGGCCGCGAGCAATCGCGGCGCGTGCTCCGTGGCGGGGACGAACCGGAGCGCGAGTAGGGGCACCGCGAGGCCGGCGAGCGCGACGTATACGAGGGCCAGCCTCGACAGGTGCGTGCTCTCCACCAGAAACGCGCGCACCGCGACGGGCGGCGACGCGGGCTTCGTCACCGCCGCGCTGAACGCGTCCGCCAACTCGGTCCCGCTCGCGAACCGCGCCGCCGGCTCCTTGGCGAGACACCGGTCGATCACTTCCGCAAGCCGGCGCGGCGCATCGGGAGCCACCGACCCGAGCGGCGGGGGTAGCTCCGCGACGTGACGCGCCAATAGCTGGTAGCTGTCCGGCGCTTCGAACGGCAGGCGACCCGAGAGCGCATAGAACCCCACCACGCCGAGCGAGTACAAATCACTCCTCCCGTCCACCGCGCTCCCGCTTGCCTGCTCCGGGCTCATGAACTCGGCCGTACCCACTACCTCGCGAGGCCCGGTTGTCCTGTGCGCCCCGAACACGCGCGCGATCCCGAAGTCCGAGACGAGCACCCGGCCGGTCGTGGCATCGAGCAGGATGTTGTCCGGCTTCACGTCCCGATGGACCACCCCGCGCGCGTGCGCATACGCCAGTGCGCGCGCCACCTCCTGCAGAACGCGCGCGCCCTCCTCGGGCCCAAGGGGCCCGAGCTCGCGAATGCGCTGCCCCAGCGTGTGGCCCTCGACGTAGGCCATGGCGAAGAACACCAGCTCTTCGATCTCGTCCACGGCGAAGATGGGCACGATGTTGGGGTGAGAGAACCGCGCCGCCGTCCGCGCTTCGTGCAGGAAGCGTTGGCGGGCTACGGGGTCCAGACCTTTGGCGGGCGGGAGCAGCTTGATGGCGACCTGGCGGTCGAGGCGCAGCTCACGTGCGAGGTATACGATCCCCATGCCTCCACGCCCCAGGCGGCGCTCGAGGACGTACCGGCCGGCCAGGGCGTGCTGCAGCTCTGGAAGAGAAGTTCGCGAATCGTCCATGATCGGCCCCGATGAGTCTGGGGTTGCCTAGGAGCGGCGCAGCGCCGATGGATGTGGCGCCGGAGCCACAAGTACCGGAATGCGACGAGAACGGTACCCGCACGGATAAATCGGTCGGCTCAATACCCCGCGCCGTGCAGCCGAGGTTCCACGGTTCGGTAGAGGGCGGGATTCGGTAGAAGGCCGTTGTAGAGGGCGGTAGAGGGCGGTAGAGGACGGTAGAGGGCGGTGAAGCTTCTGTGCGGGCGCAAGCCTTCGGCGTCGCGGTGGCGACGGGCGCCGTCGCGTTCCTCGTCGACTCGTGTCGTTCCAACTTGTTCCGCGTGGCACCGTCCTCTACCGTCCTCTACCGTCCTCTACCGCCCTCTACCGTCTTCTACCCTCCTCTCCATCCGGCACATGTCTTGCCCGCTCTTAAGAATGTGGGCGCGTGAGACCGCACCGAGGCACATGGATCGTGGCAGCGGTGTACGCTCGCTACAACAGTTCTTTGCCGCATAGGGCGGCGCGGGGTGGTCGGGCGCGCGCACTGAAATGCGCCGCACAGCGGCATCAGGAAGGAAGCGGAGCAGTTCCCGGAGTCCACGCGATCGACGTGACAACCAAACACGCAGTCGGCGACGATGCAGCGATACGGCCTCAGAACTGGTTCACAGGTGAACAGCCGGACCACCCCGGTCGGAGACGTGCACCCCTCGGCCCCGCCGCTCTCCGCGCCCGATCGCATCATCGTGGTGAGCGACCTGCACCTC
>QHVD01000228.1:3107-11801 GCA_003222235.1 Gemmatimonadota bacterium
GCGCTACGTCCCTGCCGAGCTGCGCCGCGCGGCTGAAGGGCGCTTCAGGTTTCGAGAGCGTGTGTTCGGATTCGGCACCGACGAGCCGGGTGGCGTCTGGAAGCTGCACGTCATCGCCGCCGCCCACCAGCCGGTCTTGCGGTCGCTCGCGGCATGGTGCCATGCAGGTCACTCGCTGGTGATCATCCGAGGCAACCACGACCAGGATTGGGCCTGGCCGGGAGTGCGGCGCGCATTCCTGGCCCTGTTGCGGCGTGCGGGAGCGCATCTCCGGCCCGGTCAGGTCCGCATCCTGCCGCGCGCGTATCAGCAGGCCAACGTCTACATCGAGCACGGCCACGGCGCCGACTGGCTCACCTGTGCGGAGCGGGACGTCCTCGAGGGCTCGCCGGCTCGGCTCCGCCTGCCGTTCGGCTCGCTCATCACCCGATATGTGATCAACGTCCTGGAGCGCCGGCTGCCGCCGCACGGTTCGGTCCCACCGTCGCGGCGACTCGTCGAGGCCCTGCGGCAGCGGCCCTGGCGCATGGTCCCCGGCATCGTGGCGAACGCCCTGCGCGCGATCCCCTTGATCGGCCTGTCGGGCTGGAAGCCCTGGTTCGGGCGGCTGTTGCGGTGGTGGCCGGCGCGGGTGAGCATGACGATGAGCACCGCGCTTTTAGTGGCTCCGCTGGCGCCGCTGGTCGGCGGGCATCCGATGGGCCATTGGAGCGGTTGTATGGCGGCCTCGCTCCTCGGGTTGGGCTTGCCCATCGCCGGGTTCATGGGGCGTCAAATCGCGGCCCAAATCGACGTCGAAGCCCTGGTGGGCCAGGTGCGGCGCTATGCGCGACGGGTGGCGGTGACCTGGGTGGAGCCGTGGTGCCCGCGCCGGTACGTCGTTCTCGGCCACAGTCATCGCGCCGAAGCCTGCGAGTGGGTAGGCGAGCGGCACTCCGTGGTCTACCTGAATCCGGGCGCCTGGCTGCCCCAGGCGGACGGTCCCGCCGATCTGGTGGCGCCGAGGTTCGTCTGGCTGGCGCGCCGCGGCGACGCCTACGTTCGCCACCGGCTGCTCCCGCTTGGCGCCGTGGCACACTGATGCTCAACCATCTCGACGATCTGAGCGGTTTGGGTGAAGCAGGTCTGCGGGACCTGTGGGAGCGGGGTGTCGCGCCCGCAGCCGAGGAGTTGGCGGGTTGGGTGTTCCGCGGGTGGAACACGTCCAATCTCGCCGCTCGGTCGCCGGTCGGCGGCCGCGCGTTCGCCAAAGCGTTCTTTCGGGACGCCGAAGCCGTTCATGGGTGCAACTTCGTCGTCGGCACTCGCCACGGTGAGTGGGAGATCGATACTCGCCACCCATTTGGGTTTTTCGCCGTGTACCCCACTACCGAGTCGCGCGCCTGGGGCCGGCATCGGGCGGCCCTCCTGCTCGACTACGGCCGCGGCCGTGGCGCCGAATTCCTGGCGGCCTGGGGCGCGCGCCCGAGCGTGCGCCTGCGCGTCGTCGAGCGGCTGGCCCGGCCGCTTCGGGACCTGATCCGCCGACCCCCGAATGCGGCGGACGGCCTCTACGTGGGCCGGGCGTTCGTGACGTCGACGCTGAAGCTCCCGGTCACGTGCTTCGCATTGGAGCGCTGGGGACGCATGACCCCGGAGCCGGTGGGCTCGCGTGAGCCGGCGCGGGCGGGCGATCGGAAAAAGAAGGGAGAGCGGATCACATGAAGGCGGCAGTCACCGGTGCCGGCGGATTCATCGGGTCGAGGCTCACGGCCGAGCTGCTCCGGCGCGGCTGGGAGGTGGCGGCGCTCGATCTGCCCGTGGCGCTGACACGCGTTCCCGAAGGCGCCCGGCGGATCGGGGTCGACGTCCGCGACCAGGCGGCGCTGCGGGAAGCGGTCCGCGGTGCGCGCGTGCTGTTCCACACCGCCGCCGTGTTCGACCTCACCGCGAGCTGGCCTGATCTCTTCGCGACGAACGTCGAGGCGGCCCTGAACGTGTGCAGCGCCGCCCAGAAGGGCGGTGTGGAGCGCATCGTCTTCTGGAGCAGCGGCAGCGTCTACGGAGGCACGAAGCGGCCCGTGCCTCTCACCGAGACCACGCCGATCCCGCTCGACCGGCTCAACTTGTACGCCAGGAGCAAGTACCTGGGCGAGCGGGGCGCGCTGGAAGCGGCGCGCTCGGGCGGCCCGGACCTGATCGTGCTCCGTCCGGCGGAAGTCTACGGGTCGGGCTCGACGAAGGGCGTCGCGCAAGCCCTGTTTGCCTTCAAGGCCGGCGCGATGAATGCCGTGGCGGGCCCCGGAACTGCGCAGCACTCGTACATCCATGTCGAGGACGTTGCCCGCGCCGCCATCCACCTGGCGGAGCGGGGCCAGCCCGGAGGAGTCTACAACCTGGCGGGTCGGACCCCCGTGGCGACCGCCGACGTGTACGCCCTGGCGCGGAAGCGCCTCGGGTGGTTCTCGCTGCGCGAGAAGCGGATCACGCTCCCCGACCGGCCGCGGCTCTGGGGCCGTCCCCTGTTCCACGTGCCCGGCGTGGCGCTTCGACTCTACGGTCACTGGGAGGTGTTGCGCGTGCGGCGCCGCTGGATGGTCGAGAAGTTCGGGCCTTACCCGCTCGCGGCCCCGGCAGCCGTCGAATTCTTGATGCGGAGTCTCGTCCTCGACCCCACCAGGCTCTTCGCAACCGGGTTCCAGCCCGCCTGGCCGGACGCCACGGCCGGCATCCTCAAGACGCTCGACGAGTACGAGCGCTCCGGCTGGGCGCCGTTCCGGTCCGGACAGGACGGTGGCACGCCGTCGGGGGCGGTCCCGGCTCCGTCGCTTCCTTAGATGTGATCGCCCAGCCTCTCTAGCCTCTCCGCCGGCGCACCGGCCGCCTCCGCCGCGGCCGTTGAGTAATTCGCTTGCCCGTGCACTACATTGCATGCGACATGGCCCACCGGAGGGAGCCGCATGGCGGAGCATCAACCCTACGTTCCACCCTCCCAGTCCCCTGCCGAGCTGACCCCCCGCTCGCTGGCGCTGGGGGCGATCCTGGGCCTCATTTTCGGCGCCTCGAACGTCTACCTTGCCCTGAAGATTGGCCTCACCGTCAGCGCGTCGATCCCGATCGCCGTCCTCTCCATCACGATCTTTCGCGCCCTCGGCCGCGCCACCATCCTCGAGAACAACATCGTGCAGACGACGGGCTCGGCCGCCGACTCGGTGTCGGCGGGCGTCGTGTTCACGATTCCGGCGATCCTGCTCATGGGATACGACCTGGACATCGGACGCGTGGCGGTGCTCGCCATCGCGGGCGGCCTGATGGGCATCCTGATGATGATCCCGTTACGTCGCGCGCTGATCGTCAAGGAGCACCACAACCTGCCCTACCCCGAAGGGACGGCCTGCGCCGAAGTGCTGATCGCCGGCGAGCAAGGGGGCGTCAACGCTAAGACCGTGTTCCAAGCGTTCGGCCTCGCGTTCACGTACAAGTTCCTGATGACCGCCCTGAAGCTGTGGCAGGAATACCCGAACCGGGTGCTGAGCTGGTTCAAGGGCGCGGAAGTGCGGATGGAAGTGGGACCGGAACTGATGGGAGTCGGCTACATCATCGGGCCAGGGATTTCCGGCTTCCTGTTCGCCGGCGGTTGCCTCGCCTACCTCGTGCTCATGCCCGCGATCAAGCTGTTCGGCGAGGCCATGACCGCACCGATGTACCCGGCGACCAAGCTGATCAAGGACATGTCGGCCGGCGAGATCCGAGCGGCATTCGTCTTCTACATCGGCGCGGGCGCGGTGGCGACGGCCGGGATCATCGCGCTCGCGCGCGCCCTCCCGACGATCGTGACTTCCTTCCAGGCGAGCTTCGCCGATATCAAGGCAAGCCGAATGGGCCGGGCGATCACCGGGCGCCTGCGCACCGAGGACGACTTGCCGATCACCGTCACGGTGTTCGGGTCGCTCGCTCTGGCGTTGGTGCTCGCCTTCCTGCCGCAGGTCGGGGTGAACCTGCTCGGCGCGGCGATGATCATCGCATTCGGGTTCTTCTTCACCACCGTGTCTTCGCGGATTTGCGGCCAGATCGGCAGCTCAGCGAACCCGATCTCGGGAATGACGATCGCGTCGCTCATCGGCATCACACTCGTTTTCCTGCTGCTCGGCTGGACCGGCATCGACCACCGGGTGCAGGCGATCTCGATCGCGTGCGTGATCGCGGTGGCGGTCGCGAACGGGGGCAACACCTCCCAGGACCTGAAGACCGGCTTCCTCGTGGGGGCGACGCCGCGGCGCCAGCAGATCGCGATCCTCGTGGGGGCGGTCGTTTCCGCGCTCGCCGTCGGCTGGACGCTGACATTCCTGAACCGATCCTACCAATACGAAGTCCCCGAGACCCACGCCGGCTTCACGGCCCCGGCGACTGGCCGCAGCGCCGACGGAAACGTCGTGCTGGTGGGCGAAACCATGTCCCGGTTCCACGTCGCGGGCAGCCAGACCATCGATTCGGCGCCCTATCAGGTCGCCCGCGTGTATCTCGAAACGAGCGGGGTGCCGCCCGGCAAGTACCTCGTGGATCCGACGACGCACGAGATCCGCTACGTGGTGGACCCCGGGATCGGCGGCCGGATCCGGGAATACGGCGGGCGGGAATTCAAGCGGCTCGACTCCCCCAAAGCCACGCTCATGGCCCTGATCACCGACGGAATCCTCACGCAGCGCTTGCCGTGGGCCCTGGTGCTGATCGGGGTGTTCCTCTCGGTCGCCATCGAGCTGATGGGCATCCAGGCGCTCCCCGTGGCCGTCGGCGTCTACCTGCCGCTGTCCACTTCGGCGGGGATGTTCGCGGGCGGGATCGTGCGCTGGCTCGTCGAGCGGCGGGCGCAGTCCGAGCACCGCTCCCTCGCCGAGATCGAGTCCGGCCCGGGCGTGCTGTTCTCGAGCGGGTTGATTGCCGGCGGCTCCATCGCAGGCATCGTCGTGGCGGCGATCGCCGGTGCGAAGGGCAGCGCCGACTGGCTGGCCGATACCGTCGGGCTGTACCACCGGCTCGGGGGGTTCGCGACCGCCAATCTGACTGCGCTCGTGCTCTTCGGGTTGCTCGGCGCGTTGCTCTATCGGGTCGGCCTACGGAAGAGCTAGTCCAATGCGGAATCCGGAGTGCGGAATGCGGAATGAACAGCGATGCTCCGTTTCGTGTTCCGCGTTCCGCATTGCGCATTGACAATGCGTGTCGTTTCGCTAGTACCGGCCGCGACCGAGATCGTCGCCGCGCTGGGAGCAGGCAACTTCCTCGTCGGAATATCGCACGCGTGCGACTACCCCCCGGAGGTTCGGGCGCTGCCGCGGGTGACGTACTCGAGCGTCGATCCAGCGCTTCCCGCCGCCGAGATCGACCGTGCCATGGCCGAGGCCAGGCGCACGGGCGTGTCGCCGGTCGAGGTGGATGTCAAGCGGATGGCGCACCTCCGCCCCGACGTGATCATCGGCCAGTCGGTGTGCGACGTCTGCGCCGTGGGCGAAACCCACCTCGCCCGTGTCGTGTCCGTCCTCATGCCCACGCCGTGGGTGGTGACGCTGCACGCCCACACGCTCGAGGGTGTGTTCAACGACATCCGTAAGGTGGGCGAAGCGTTGGAACTGCGGGACGACGCCGAGGAGCTGGTCGCGGGGCTGAAATATCGGCTCCGCCGCGTGCGTGCCCGGACAGCGGGACCGGATGGTGCGGGCGGTGTAGGGGCGCAGCATGCTGCGCCCCTACCAGCGCCCCCGCGTGTCCTCGTCCTCGAGTGGCTGGATCCCCCCTACGTCGCCGGCCACTGGGTCCCCGAGCTGGTCGAGCTTGCCGGCGGGCGCGACGTGGGCAACCCCCCCGGCGCGCGCTCGGCGGCCCGCACCTGGCCCGAGCTGAGCACGCTCGCGCCCGAGGTGGTGCTGGTGGCGCTGTGCGGGTTCGGCGAGGAGCGCGCCCGTCGCGATTTCGCCGCCGTCAAAGACCCTGCCGCGCGGGCCCTTTTCAGCCGGCGCGTCGGGTTTCTCGACGGCAACGCCTATACTTCACGCCCGGGACCCCGCCTCGTAGACGCGGCGGAGATCCTGGCCCGGCTGATCCACGGTTCGAACCGTTGATGCTCGGGTGACGATGACTCCGGTGCCGGAGAGCCAAGCCATGACCACGGGCGGATTGACCTTCCTCAAGCGTCTCCTCGACACCCCGGGCCCCTCGGGCTTCGAGACCGCGCCGGCGCGGGCGTGGCGCGAGGAGGTCATGACTTTCGCCGACGAGGTGAAGGCCGACGTGCACGGAAACTCCATCGCCGCGCTCAACGCCAAGGGAGCGCCGCGGCTGATGCTGGCCGGCCACATCGACGAGATCGGGCTTCAGATCACCCACGTGGACGACGATGGCTATCTCTATTTCGCCGGGATCGGGGGATGGGACCCCCAGGTGCTCGTGGGTCAGCGGGTGGTGATCGCGGGGCTGAAAGGGCCGGTGCGGGGCGTCGTCGGGAAGCAGGCGATCCACCTGATGAAGAAGGAGGACATGGACAAGGTCTCGAAGATCACCGATTTGTGGATCGACATCGGCGCGGCGCACAAGGCCGAGGCGCTCGAGCAGGTCCGGGTGGGCGACCCGGCGGTGCTCGACGCCGACGTGCAGGAGCTGCCCAACCGGCGGATCGTCTCCCGAAGCATCGACAACCGGATTGGCGCGTACGTGGTGGCCGAGGTGATCCGGCTGCTCGCGCGGGACCGGCCCAAGCACGCGGCCGTGTTTGCGGTCGCGACCACTCGGGAGGAGATCGCGTGGACGGGGGGCGGTGCGCGCACCAGCGCCGTGGGCCTCGATCCCCAGGTCGCCCTCGTCGTGGACGTCACGCACGCCACGGACTATCCCGGGGCGGAGAAGAAGCGCGCCGGTGACCACAAGCTCGGCGCGGGGCCGGTGCTGGCGCGCGGCTCTTCCGTGAGCCCCGTGGTTTACGATTTGCTGGTCGAGTGCGCGGAGCGGGAGAAGATTCCCTACAGCGTCCAGGCTGCGCCACACGACACCAGCACCGACGCCGACGCCATCTACAACGCGCTCCGCGGGATTCCCACGGGCCTCGTGAGCGTTCCCAACCGGTACATGCACAGCCCCAACGAGATGGTCGCGCTGGAGGACCTGGAGCGCGCGGCGCAGCTCCTCGCCGCGTTCGCGCGCCGGCTCGACCCAAAGGTCAGCTTCATTCCCGGCTGAAGCAGCGAGACGGGCTCCCCTTACTAAGCGTCTAGGGGGCCACACCGCCTGACCCCCTCTCCGTTCCGGAGAGGGGGAACGAAGAACGACGCGTTGTGCCCCCTGCCATGAGAAGGTCTTGTAGTCAAGGGGCACCTTGGTGCCCTGGGCCCGACCCGTTACGCGGACGCTGCCATTCGCACTCGAGTTGCGCTCGCTCAGAGAGCGCGGTGCATGCTTGGGTCCGGCGTCGGTGGGCGCTGCAAATCTCTCCCACGGCCTCCCGCCGATCCTCCCGGCGGTGGGACTCAGGGGCTCGCGCCGTCGCCCGGGACGCGGCGTTCGGGTCCCTCGGCCGCAACTGCTCCTTGACGTCGCCTCCGTGCCTGGGGGTCTCCTCAGCTCGCCTGCGCCAGCGCCGTGCTGTGGCGCAGCGGCTCGTACACCGCCCCACTGATCCAGAGACGGTGCAGCAGCACCGCCAGCTTCCGGGCCACGGCGATCACGGCCCGCTTCTTCGCATTCTTGCCCCCGCGCGCGGCAATCCGTTCGCCGTGCCGCCGCAGGTCGCAGTCCGGCCCCCGCGGGCCGAGGATATACTGGGCCCCCTGCACCAGCAGGCGGCGGCGGAACGGATTGCCCCCCTTGGTGATCCCGAGCTGGGGATCGCGTTCGCCCGATTGGCTCCGCCGGGGCCGCAGGCCCAGATAGGCGCCCACGGCGCGACTCCGGGCAAAGCGGCGCGGGTCCTCCAGCACCAGCACGTACGCCAGCGCCGTCACCGGACCCACGCCGCTCACCTGCCGCAGCCGCGCCGTCGCGGGATATTGCTCCGCACACCGGCGCTCGAGCTCGCGGTCGAACGCCCGGATCGCCGCGGTCCCCTGCTGCACTTGCGCCAGCACCGGGGCCAGCGCCGGCTGCAGCTCCGCCGGCACGTCCCCGCTCGCGCGCCGCGCAAAGGCCTCGGCCGAGCACCGGGGCAGCCGCCCGCCCAGCGCTTTCACCACCCCGCGCGTGTGGCTGATCAACTGCGTCCGCGTCCGCACCAGCGCGTCCCGTGCGTGCAGCACGGCCAAGTCTGCCTGTGCCGCCGCGCCGCGGTGTGTGATCGGCTTGAGGAGGGCCGGATCCAGGCGCCCCACCCGCGCCAAGTACTCCGCGTCCACGCGGTCGTCCTTACTGTCATTCTCGTAGAGCCCGCGCAGCTTGCGCGGATTCGCCACCAGCACCTCGTGCCCCAGCGCCTGCAGCGCCCGGCTGGCCCACGGCGAATGCGTGCCCGCTTCGAGCACCACCCGCGCCGGCGCTTGCCCGGCGAACCACCGCTCCAGCCCGGCGCGCGTCGTGCGCACCCGGCCGGTCTCGACACACGTGCCCGCCGCGTCCACCACATAGAGCTGGCTGTACTGATCGCCCAGATCCACGCCGATCGTTACCTTTGTCATAGGGTCCAACCTCCGATCGTGGGCTTCGAGCCCGGTTGATCCTTGAAGCACCCCCTTGGGTGAC
>QHVD01000502.1 GCA_003222235.1 Gemmatimonadota bacterium
TCATGACAGCGGTCGGCTGGGCCGGAGCGACCTTCTGATGGACGCGCCGCGACGCGCTCCCATCCATCTGTCGCTCACGCGGCCGCTGCTCCTCGCCGGCGCGGAGCGAGAGCTTGTTCTGGTGAACGGCACGATCATCACTGCCCTGGTCTTCGGCGTCGGCTTCCACTGGGCGAGCCTGACGATGGCGCTCCTGCTTGCCACCCTCGGTCACTGGGGACTCACGCGGGCTGCGAAGCACGACCCGCAGCTCAGCCGGATCTACGTTCGGCACATCCGCTACCAGGAGTATTACCCCGCGTGCGCCGCGGCGCAGGCGCCGCCCGGCTACGTCTTCCCGTCGGTGGCCGACTGATGTTCGGGTTCACGCGCTCGCACCCGAAGGGCCTGGCCGATCTCCTGAACTATGCGGCCCTGGTCGACGAGGGCATCTGCCTGCTCAAAGACGGGGCCTTTCTCGCGGCCTGGTCGTATGCAGGGCCAGACATGGAGTCGGCCAGCCACGAGGAGCTCGCGGTCCTGTCGAGTCAGGTGAACTCTGCGCTCGCGCGCCTCGGAAATGGCTGGATGCTCCACGTCGACGCGATCAGGCAGCCGAGCATCGCCTATCCCGAGGTGGGTGCGTTTCCCGATCCGACGACGCGCCTGATCGATGAGGAACGGCGAGGCCAGTACACGGCCGAGGGCGCGCACTATGAGAGCCGCTACTGTCTCGCGCTCACGTACCGCCCGCCCGCCGACGTGGAGGCCCGCCTCTCGGCGTTGTTCTTCGAGGGCGATCGCGACGTGCGTCGGGGGTGGGGCCACATCCTGGAGATCTTCCAGAAGGCGATCGCCGACATGGAGGACGCGCTCTCTGCGCGGCTCTCGCTGAACCGGCTCGATTCCACGGCGCTCCTCACGTACCTGCACATAGGCATCACGGGGTTGCGGCACCCGGTCCGGGTCCCGAAGATCCCCATGTACCTGGACGGCGTCCTCGCGAGCCAGGACCTCTCCGGGGGATTCCAGCCCCGCATCGGCGAGCACCATCTCCGGGTCATCGGGATCACGAGCTTTCCCCTGGAGTCGGCGCCCGAGATGCTGAGCTTCCTGAACCGGCTCCCGGTGGAGTTCCGATGGAGCAATCGGTTCGTCTTCCTCGATCCAGCGCACGCCGAGCGGGCGCTGAAAGCGTATCGGCGGAACTGGTTCCAGAAGCGACATGGGCTGGTCGGCTTGCTCAAGGAATCGTTCAACTTCGGGACCGCCACGTTCGCGAACCGTGATGCCGTGGCGATGGCCGAGGACGCCGACGAGGCGGTCGAGGAGGCGAGCGGCAACGCCGTGCGGTTCGGCTATTACACGTGCACGCTGCTCTTGTTCGACCGGGACCGCGCCGTCCTCGAAGCGGCGGCGCGGGAGGTGCTGAAGCAGCTCCAGCACCACGGCTTCGGCGCACGGATCGAGGAGGCGAATGTGCTCGAGGCCTGGCTCGGCTCGCTCCCCGGCCACGGGTACCAGAACGTCCGGCGGCCCATGCTCCACACCCTGAACCTCGCCGACCTCCTGCCGCTGACGAGCATCTGGCCAGGGCTCGAGAGCAATCCGTGCCCAGCCTACCCGAAGGGCAGTCCCTCGCTGCTCTACGCCGCAACGGCCGGCGCCACACCGTTCCGACTGAACCTCCACGTGAGCGACGTCGGGCACACGCTCATCCTTGGACCGACGGGCTCGGGCAAATCCACGCTCGTCGGGCTGCTCATGGCGCAGTTCTTCCGATATCCCGCCGCCCAGGTCTTCCTCTTCGACAAGGACTACTCGGCCTACGTGCTCGCTCACGCGTGCGGCGCCGAGTACTACGACATCCTCGGCGACAGCGAGCGCCCCCTCTCCTTCTATCCGCTCGCGGCGCTCGACACGCTCGCTGATCGCGTATGGGCGCAGGAATGGCTCGAGGTGCTCCTTCACGTCACTCCCGGGCAGCGCAAGGCCCTCTACCGCGCGCTCGAACTGCTCGCGTCGAGCCCGTCACGGACCCTCACCGATCTCGTCAACACCCTGCAAGACCACCAGCTCCGTGACGGGTTGAATCACTACACGCTCGCCGGCGGGCTCGGCGGGCTGCTCGACGCCAAGGACGACAGCCTCGGCACCAGCGCGTTTCAGGTCTTCGAGATCGGCCATCTCATGAACCTTGGTGAAAAGAACCTGGTCCCCATCCTCCTCTACCTCTTCCACCGGGTCGAGGGGAGGCTGCGGGAAGAGCGCCCCGGCCTGCTCATCATCGAGGAAGCCTGGATGACCGCGCTCAATACCGTCTTCGGCCAGAAGGTCGAGGAGTGGCTTCGCACGCTGCGCAAGAAAAACACCGCCGTGGTCTTCGTCAGTCAGAGCCTCGCGGACGTCGTGGGATCGAGCCGGCGCGACATCATTCTCGAGTCGTGTCCGACCAAGATCTTCCTGCCGAATCCCGAGGCCGAGAACGAGCAGGTGCGGCGGCTGTACCAGAGCATCGGGCTCAACAGTCGCCAGATTCAGATGCTCGCGATGGCCATCCCCAAGCGCCAGTACTACTACACCTCGCCGCTCGGCCGGCGCCTGATCAGCCTCGGTCTCGGGCCGGTGGCGTTGAGCTTCGTGGGGATGGCCGGTCGTGACGCGATCGTCAGTGTCAACGAACTCATGGCCACCCACAGGCTGACATGGCCAGCTGAGTGGCTGCGCGCACGCGGACTCGTCGCCGCTGCGGATGCCTGGCGCCGCCTGAGTGGAAGGGAGAATGCTCCATGCCTGACCCGATGACCTCGCGTGATGGTGGATCCGTGGGAGTGAAGGACCGGACGCCTGGATGGCGCCCTCGTCCCGCCACGACGACGTTGCGCTCGCTCGGACCTGGTGTCGCGCTTTTCGCGCTTGCCGTGGTGCTGGCGCTCGCCGCGACTCCCGCCGTGACGATGGGCCAGCTGCCAGTGATCGACGCCGCAAATCTGATCCAGACCACCCTGACGGCCCTGAAGACGATCGAATCGGTCATCAACGAAATCGAGATGATCGCGAATCAGGTCAGGCAGATCGAGAACATGGTCCAGAACACCAGGAACTACGGCCGGGGCGTCTGGGACACGGAGGCGCTGCCGCGGCTCCTGCGTCTGGGCCAGGTGATCGACCAGGACCAGGCGATCGCCTACACGATGGCGAACGTCGATGGGCTCTTCCGGCAGCGCTACCCCGGCTACCGCGCCGTGACCGACTGGTCACGAGAGTACGACATGTGGACGCAGACGACCCTCGATACGCTGCGCGGGACGCTGAACTCCGTCCGTCTCCACGCTCAAGATTTCGCGACCGAGCAGAGCCGTATCCAGACGCTCCAGGCCATGAG
>QHVD01000229.1 GCA_003222235.1 Gemmatimonadota bacterium
TCAGCGACAACGCCCGCGGGCTCGCGGCGCTCCTCGCGGTGGCGGAAGCGATCGTGACGACGCGCCTGCCCACCGCGCGGCCCATCCTGTTCGCCGCCACGGTGGGCGAGGAGGGCTCCGGAGATCTGCGGGGGGTGAAGCACCTCTTGAACGGGAAGCGGGAAGGGGGAAACGGGAAGCCCGCGGGATTCATCGCGCTGGACGGCGCCGGCCTGGAGCGTGTCGTGCACCGCGCGCTCGGCTCGCGGCGCTACCGCGTCACCTTCCGCGGGCCGGGGGGCCACTCCTGGGCGGCGTTCGGCGTCGCCAACCCGGCCAACGCCGTCGGCCGCGCGGCCGCGCTCCTCGCCGACCTCCCCGCGCCCGGCGCCCCCCCGGCTCCGCGGACCACCTGTGCCATCGTGCGGCTGGGCGGGGGCACGGCGCTCAACTCGATCCCGCAGGAGGCCTGGATCGACCTCGACCTGCGGAGCGAAGATCCCAAGGCGCTCGCGCAGCTCGACGTCACCGTGCGCGCCGCGCTCGATCGCGCCCTCGACGACGAAAACCGCCGCCGCACCCCCGCCACCCCGCTCCTCGGGCTCGACGTCCGCCTCGTCGGCGACCGCCCGTCGGGGATCACGCCGCGCACGCACCCACTCGTTCAGGTCGCCGTCGCCGCCAACCGCGCCCTGGGTCGCGACGCGGAGCTCGCGGCCGCCTCCACCGACGCGAACGTCCCGATCGCCCTCGGCATCCCCGCGATCGCCCTGGGCGCCGGCGGCAGGGCAGGGGACGCGCATCTCACGACGGAGTGGTACGAGAACACCGACGGCGCGCTCGGCATCGTGCGCGCCTTGCTCGTGACGCTGGCGACGGCGGAGGTGCAGTGACTACCCTCGATCTCTCCTAAGGCCGCGCCCGCTCCTGGAACAGCCGCGCGATCTTGGTCACCAGCCGGCGCGGCGCCAGGCGCTCTGACTGCACCAGCAGTTTGTTGCCGAGGCCCGGGACCACGAGTCGCTTCCCCCTCATCAGGCCCTCGTAACCGGCCCGGGCGGCCGTCGCCGCATCGACCAGCAACGGATTCCCGGCCGCCAGGCGCGCCCCATTTATCCCGGCGCGCGCCTGGAAACCCGTGAGCACCGGCCCCGGGCAGAGCGTCGTCACGGTCACCCCGGTGCCGGCCAACTCCTCTGCCAGCGCCTCGGAGAACGAGAGGACGTACGCCTTGGACGCGGAGTAGACCGCCATGAGCGGCCCCGGCTGGAAGCCCGCCGTCGAGGCGACGTTCAGGATGCGGCCCGCGCGGCGCGCCAGCATCGTCGGGAGCAGGAGCTTCGTCAAATGCGTGAGCGCGACGACGTTCACCCGCAGCAGGTCGAGCTCGGTTTGCAGCTCCGTCTTCGCAAACGGTCCGTGGACCCCGTAACCCGCGTTGTTGACGAGCACGTCGATCCCTACGGCGGCCTGCTTCAGCGTCTCGGCGATCGCCCCCGGCGCGTCGGGCGACCCCAGGTCTGCCCCCACCGTCCGCGCGCGGATCCCGTGTCGCGCCGACAGCTCGGCGCCGAGCCGGTCCAGCTTCTCCACGCTGCGCGCCACCAGGATAAGGTCGTAGCCGTCGTGAGCGAAGAGCCTCGCCAGCTCGAGCCCGATCCCACTCGAGGCGCCGGTGACGAGCGCGGTCCCGGCCGTCACTCCGCACCGTCCCTCATGGCGGACACCCGCTCGAGGGCTTGCCGGCTGTGCCGCGTCGGGCGCAACTGCGAAGAGTACACCTGCCGGACCACGCCCGCCTTATCGATCACGTAGGTGACCCGACCCGGCAGCAAGCCCAGCGTCCGCTCGACGCCGTAGCGCTCGCGCACGGTGCCGCCCGGGTCAGAGAGCAGGACGAACGGGAGACCGTGACGCGCCGCGAAGCGCTGGTGCGACCGCACGGAATCCGAGCTCACCCCGATCACCTCGGCGTTCTGCGCGGTGAACGCCTCGTAGCTGTCGCGGAACGCGCGCGCCTCGAGCGTACACCCCGGCGTGGCGTCTTTCGGATAGAAGTACAACACCACCGTCTTCCCACCAAGCAGGTCGTATAGCCGGACCGGCTGGCCCCGCTGATCGGGGAGCGTGAAGTCTGGTGCGACGTCGCCGACTTTCACTTTCGCGTCTTGCGTCACCGTCACTCCCCTTTCACCTCGTGGAACGTGGGTCATGGCGTCCTGTAACGGTCAGTTCAATGCGCAGCCGCCGCACCGCCCGGCGCTCCCCGGCTCCTGTGCATCAGGAGCAGCAGCGGCAGCGACAGGACGAAGCAGGCGCCGAACAGCAGGAACAACTGCTCGAACGAGAGCATCAGGGCCTGGCGCGTGACCTGGCCGTCGAGCACCCTCAGCGCCTTCGCTTCCGCAAGCGCGGGAGCCGTGCCCTTCGCGATCAGCAACCCCACGATGCCGCTCAAGCGCTCGCGCGCCGCCTCGCTGAACTGAGTGACGTTCGCGATCAGGTCGGCGCGGTGGATCGCCTGGAATCGCTGTAGCAGCGTGGCCGAGATCGCGATCCCCACGCTGCCGCCGAGCTGTCGCATCAGGTTGAAGAGCCCGGTTCCGTTCGGGATCTTCGACATCGGCAGGTCCGCGAGCGCCAGGTTCGTGAGCGGCACGAAGATCAGTCCCAGCCCCACGCCGCGGAAGATCAGCGGCCAGAAGAAGTCCGACATGCCGCTGTCGGTCGTGAAGTGGGCGTGCTTCCACATCGACAGCGCGAAGATCGAGACGCCAGCGAGGATCGAGAGGCGCGCGTCGAACTTGCCCGTAAAGCGACCCATCGATGCCATCGTGAACGCGCTGGCGAGCGCGCCCGGAAGGATCACGAAGCCCGTCTGCTCGGCGGTGAAGCCCTGGAGGTTCTGCAGATACACGGGCAACACGAATACCGTGGCGTACAGGCACACGCCGAGCACCAGCCCGAACAGCACGCCAACGGCGAGCTGGCGGCTCTTGAGGATCCGCAGGTCCACCACCGGGTGGGCGGTGACGAGCTCGTGCCAGACGAACGCGATGAGCGAGACGGCGCTGATCACCGCGTACGTCGTCACTTCCCGCGACTCGAACCAGTCCAGCCGCTCCCCCCGCTCGAGCATCGTCTGTAGCGTCCCGACGCCCACGGCGAGCAGGACGAGCCCCGCGTAGTCCACCTGCTCCGCCCGCTCCTGGTGCAGGGAGTTGTGGATAAAGCTCAGTGAGAGCGCGAACGCCAGCATCCCGATCGGGATGTTGATGTAGAAGATCCACGGCCACCCGAACGCGTCGGTGATGTACCCGCCGAGGGTGGGCCCGAGCGTCGGGCCGACCATGACGCCCACGCCGAAGATCGCCATCGCGGTGCCGTACTCCTCGCGCGGGAACTCCTCGTACAGGATCGCCTGCGAGGTGGAGAGCAGCGCCCCGCCGCCCACCCCCTGCACGATGCGCCAGAACACGAGCGACCCGAGCGAGTGCGCGTTGCCGCAGAAGAATGACGCCAGGACGAATAGCGCGATCGACGCCGCGAAGTAGCGGCGCCGCCCGAAATATGCGGACAGCCACCCCGTGATCGGCAGGACGATCACGTTGGCGACGATGTAACCCGTCGACACCCAGGCGATTTGGTCGAGCGTGGCACCCAGGTTCCCCATCATGTGGGGAATCGCGACGTTGACGATGCTCGTGTCGAGGAGCTCGAGCACCGACGCCAGCGACACCGTCACTGCGATGACGTAGCGGTACCTGTAGCGGTCGGCGGCCGTCACGGTCTCACTTCGTCTTGATAGTGACGACCACGCTCATCCCGGGTCGGAGCGGGTGGGCCGGGTCCGGCCGGTCGGGGCGCACGCGCACCGGCACGCGCTGCACCACCTTGGTGAAGTTGCCCGTGGCGTTGTCGGGCGGAAGGAGCGAGAACCGCGCCCCCGTCGCCGGGGACAGGCTCTCCACGTGACCCGAAAACCGGATGCCAGGGTACGCGTCCACCGTGAACTCGGCGGGATCGCCGGGCTTCACGTCCTCGATCTCCGTCTCCTTTAGGTTCGCCGTCAGCCACACGTCCTCGAGGGGCACGACGCTCATCAGCGGCTGCCCCGCCTGCACGAGCTGACCGACCTCGACCGTTTTCTTGCTGACGACGCCGCTCGTGGGCGCCGTAATGCGGGTGTACGAGAGGTTCAGGGCCGCCTGGTCGCGCGCGGCGCGCGCCGCGGCCACGTGTGCGTCCGCGCCGGTGAGCGCCGCCTGCGCCGCGGCGAGCGCCGCGTCCGCCGCGCGCGCCGCCGCCTCGGCCGCGTCGAGCTGCTGCGGGGCCACGATGTCCTTCTCGGCGAGCGGCTTGATCCGCTCCAGATCGGCATGCGCCTTCGATGCGTTCGCCTGCGCCTGCTCCACTTGCGCCTCGGCCTGTCCCACCCGCGATCTGTTGCTCACTGTGGCGAGGGCCGCCGCGAGGTCCGCTTCCGCCTGCGCCAGCCGGACCTTGTAGTCGCGGTCGTCGAGCACGACAAGGGTGTCTCCCCCCTTGACCCGCTGGTTCTCGTCTACCCGTACTTCAGCGACGAAGCCCCCCACCTTCGGCAGGATCGGGATGATGTGCCCGTCCACCTGGGCGTTGTCCGTCGACACGTGGCTCAGGCCGTACACGTACCGGCGCACCCCGAATCCGAGCAACGCCAGCACCACGACCCCCATGATAGCGAAGGCGATGGGCTTGCCACCGCGGGGACGCACCGGCGGTGGCGTCTCGACCGGCACCGCCGGCGCGGGCCTCCCCGCGGGCTGTTGTTTCCGTTCAGGCTCGATGATCGTGGCCATATCGTCTCTCATTCCCATGGCTTGCAGTTCTCGCTAATGGAGCGTCCGAGCGACGCCGGCCGCGCGCGCCAGCGTAACCCGGGCGCTGGCGGCGGCGAAGCGCGCGTCGATATCGCTATCGCGCGCGCGGATCAGGTTGGACTGCGCGTCGATGACCTCGATGTTCCCGGCTACACCCGCCTTGAAACGCTCGCGCGACTGCGCGAGTTCGTCCTCGGCGAGCCGCAGGCGCTCGGCCGCGATCGCTTGCTGGGCCTGCGCCGAGCGCAAGTCCAGATACCCCGCGTCCACGTCCGCGGCGATCTGGTCGCGTAGGTCGCGCTCGCGCACCGCCGACTCCCGCGCCACCGCGTCCTGTTCTGAAACCCGCGCCTCGCGGCCGAAGCCGTCGAGGATCGGCACGCTGACCATCAGGGCGACATCCCGCGTGGCGATCGCTCCCGGGACGGTGAGGCCGTTGACGCCGTAGTCTCCCGCCACCTCCAGCCGCGGGAGCCGTTCCGCCTTGATGGCCGAGCGAGCCTGCCGGGCGGCGGCGCCGCGCGCTCGCTCCGCGCGCAGATCGGGCCGGTTCGTCAGAGCGAGGGCCACGGCGGAGTCGCGCTCAGCCGGCACGTCCGCCGCGCCGAGCGTCGCCGCCAGGGTGTCGGTGAGCGCAAGCGACGTGGCGGGATCGAGCCCGAGCGAGCGAGCCAGATCGATGCGGGCGCGGTCCCGCTCGTTCCGCGCGACGACCAGCAGTCCCTCGGCCGCAACCAGCTGGGTGCGCGCCCGCGTCACGTCGATCGCCGCGCTCACGCCGGCGGCCTTCTGCGCCTCGGCGAGCGTGACCAGCTCGGCCGCGATGCTCGAATCGGCCTCGCGGGCAGCGACGACCGCCTGTGCCCGTGTCGCGCGCAAATAAGCCACCGCCGCCGTCTGAGCAGCGACCTCGACCGTCGCGCCGGCCTCCGCCCGGCTCCCGTCCGCCCGCGCCCCCGCCGCCCGTACCCGCTTCACGCTCGACCAGTCGAACAGCGTCTGCGCGGCGCTGAACCGCAGGTCGTAGTTGTTGAACGGCCCGATCAGCTCGGGGAAGGGCGGCTGTCCCGGGATCGTCGGGAACGTGATGCCGAGCGACTTCGAGTTGAACGAGCGATTGAGCCACTCGGCGCCAACCGAGAGGCCGGGCAGGAGGGTCGCCCGCGTCTGACGCACGCGGGCCTCCGCCTCGCTCGTCCGCAACGTGGCGAGCGCCACGACGGGCGCCTCGCCGGCGGCGCGGCGCACCGCTTCCGCGAACGACAGCCGCAGGGGCGCAGGCGTCTGGGCTTCGGCCCTCCTCACGGACACGATCAACCCCGCCAGCATCAGGAGAAGTGGGCGCATCACCAGTGTCCTATTCGCGGTGCTTCGCGATGCCGCGAAGGAAAATGTCGAGGTGACTGTCGATGTACTTGGCGACGTCAAAGTCTTCGCGCGTGCAAAGCGCGAACGAGTGGCGCCAGCTGGCGGCGTGCACGAGCGGCGCCATGGCCAGCTTCACCGCAACCTTCACGTCCACGGGACGGAACTCTCCGTCCCTGATCCCCCGCTCGAGCACCCCCCCCATCAGCCGCTGGCCGCGGGTGACGACCTCGTCGTAGTAGAACCGTGCCAGCTCGGGAAAGTTCGCCGCTTCGGCCATCATCAGCTTGGGAATGCCGGACAGGCTCGTCTCCCCGATCAGATCCCACCACCCTAGGAGAAGCCGGCGGAGCAGGTCGGCGGCGCTACCGCGGTGCTCGGCCACGGTCTGCTCGCCCTGCGCGATCGCCGGCACGATGGTCTCGCGCACCACCGCCTTGAGCAGCGCTTCCTTGTTCTCGAAGTAGAGGTAGATCGTCCCTTTGGTGACGCCGGCATGGCGCGCCACTTCCTCGAGCTTCGTCGCCTCGTAGCCCCGCTCGACGAAGACCTCGAGCGCCGCCGCGACGATCTCGGCCGGCCGCGCCGTCTTGCGGCGCTGCCACCGAGGCTTCGGTTTGCGCTTCGAAGGGACGACGGCGTGGGCCACGGCAAGCCTCCAGAGTGAGTTACTGGGCAGTAACTAACTGAACGGTAAGTAATTAACTTGGGTTCCCGCGCCGGTCAAGCGGTCGGCGCGGTCATCCGAGCGGCATATATAACTCATTGTAGTTGATGTAGTTATGTAATACATGCGGCCAATGTAGGGCGCGCAGCATGCTGCGCCCCTACTCGCACGCCCCTCTTCGCAGCTAGGCAGACCGCTCGCGGTAAAAGAAGATCAACCCCGTGCTCGGCGGCTGCACGCCCAGTTGACGCAGCATGGTGATGATCTGCCCGCGGTGGTAGGAAGAGTGATCGACGACGTGCTGGATCGTCTGCAGGTACGTGTGCCCGTAGGAGCCGCCGGTCGTCGGCTTGATCGTGATCGTGTCGGCGAGCTTGGGGTCGGTCAGCCCCCGCAAGAAACCGGCCCGCTCCCCTTCGACCTCTTCCCAGCGGGCGCGCGCGGCGGCGAGCGAGGCGAGATCTTTCCCTTGGGCGACCGGAGGATTGGGCTTGCCGAGCCAGCGGTTGAGCCACAACTGCTCGGCCCAGACGATGTGGCACAGCGTGCCGTGAATCCCGCCGTGGCTGCTCTTCAAGTCCCGCAGATACTCATCGGCTGGGAGCCGGGCGAGCGCCGCGAAGATCCGGCGGTGCGCCCAAGCATTGAAGTCGTAAAGCTCCCGCACTTCGGCGACGTTCATCGCGCCCTCCCGAATGCGGGCAACGTAAGCAGGGTGACGCAGGACCGTCTACGGTGAGCCCGCGAGCGAAGAGGGCGGCGATCCGTCCGCCGCCCTCCCCCGCTGCTGGTACCGGCGCGTTAGCGCAACTTGCTTCCCGGGGGCGCCGCCGCCCCGCTCACGATCTGCCCCAGGTTCACGCCAGTGCGCGCCCGTCCCGGTCCCGTCAGGATGTTGGGATCTGCGATTCCGTCGCCGTTGCAGTCGAAGCTCCCGACATTTGCCACGACGTTCCGGTTGCCGACGAAGGTGTTTGCGCCGGTCGTCTCGTCGAAGATCGCGCCGAGGTTCCCGACGTTCCGCTCGAGGTTGTTCCCAATGAAGGTATTGCGACAGGCGGAGTACACCAAGATGC
>QHVD01000473.1:0-2207 GCA_003222235.1 Gemmatimonadota bacterium
GTTCCGTTGGTTCGTGGTGCGCGAGGCGGAGGGGCTGGGACTGGGCGGCTTGGTGCGCAATCTGCCTGATGGCGCGGTCGAGGTGATTGCCGAAGGGACGCCGCAGGCGCTCGAGGCTCTGGAGAGGGCGGTGAGACGCGGCCCCACTATGGCACATGTGGACGGTGTGGAAAAACTGGATGTTCCACATGATGTGAGAATCCCTAACCGCTTTGAAATCCACTAGCTCGGGGAGTGGCCATTGAACCGGTCGGGCGCGCTCCAGGAGATCTACGGCTGCATACGGGACGTCCCCGACTTCCCAAAGCCCGGCATCCTGTTCAAGGACATCACGCCGCTGCTGCTCAGTCCGACGCGGTTCCGTCGCGTGGTCGAGCTGATGGCGGCGCCCTTTCAGGAAGCTCGAGTCTCACGGGTCGTGTCGATCGAGTCCCGCGGCTTCCTTCTGGGCGCGCCGATCGCGCTGGCACTGGACGCGGGGCTGGTGCCGATTCGCAAGCCGGGAAAGCTCCCCTCCGCGCGGGGCAGGGTCGAATACGCGCTGGAGTACGGGACGGACGCGCTGGAGATGCACAGGGACGCCGTGGGACCGGGGGACCGGGTCTTGATCGTCGACGATGTGCTCGCCACCGGCGGCACGGCCGGGGCGGCGACCGAGCTGGTGCGAACCCATGGGGGAGAGGTCGTCGGCCTGACGTTCTTGATCGAGCTCGACTCCCTCAAGGGCCGGGCCCGACTCAAAGGGGAGCGGGTCGAGGCCTTGCTGCATTACGCATAGGGTGCCGCGAAGGGACCGGACGCACTAACTTCCAACGGCACGACAGCGCCCCTGTAGCTCAGGTGGATAGAGCAGCGGTTTCCTAAACCGTTGGCCGGGTGTTCGAGTCACCCCAGGGGCACTGGGAGGATTCGGCAACCGCTCACGTTGCAGAGCGAGGTGACGGACCCAATGGCGACATCGGTGACGACCGCGAGGGGCGCCGCGGTCACGGAATCGAAGCAGGCCCCGCCGCTCGCCTGGCTCATCCAGTGGGTGAAGGGGCACAAGCAGGCGGCCGCCGCTATCGGCGTTTTCGTCGGGCTCGGCGTCATTCTGGTCGTGTGGAATCTGCTCTCCTCCCGCACGGCCGAGCGCAACGCCAGCGCGCGGCTCGAGCAGGCGAGGCTCGCTGTGGACTCGAAAAACTACCCACTCGCGGCGAGCGAGCTGTCGCAGATCATCGAGAACTACGCCGGTACCCGGGCGGCGCAACAAGGGGCCCTGGAGCTGGCGCACGTGCGGTTGCTCCAGGGGCAAAGCCAGCAGGCGATCGAGGTGCTGAAGAAGGTCGCGCCCGGGATGGCCCGGCCGTTCCGCGCCCACGCCCTGGGCCTGTTGGGCGCTGCGTACGAGAATGCTGCGCACCCGAAGGAGGCCGCGGAGGCCTACGAGCAGGCTGCAGACGCGGCGGAGTTTCCGTTCTTGCGCGCGCAGTTCCTGTCTGACGCGGGCCGGGCGTGGGTGGTGGCGGGCGACACGGCGAAGGCCCTCGAAGCGTACCGAACGATCGCGACCAAGCTGGATTCGACGAGCGTGGCAACTGAGGCCAAGGTGCGGATCGGCGAGCTGACAAGGGGGGCCGCGGCTGCAGCCGCGAAATGATGCATGCGCGTTAACTTCGTATAAGAGATGTTATGTTAAGTACGGCCTCCCCAAAATGTGGACAAGCTAGTCAGTTGATCACACCTCTCAACACCAGCGTGGCCTCCCCCGCCAGCCAGACGTCGTCGTAAACACCCTGAGCTCGTTTCCGCACCTCGATCTCGAGCGGCCGCCCGCTTCTGGTCCAGATCGTTACCGGCGATTGCGCCAGGTCCCATTGCAGTAGCGCGCAGCCCGCCGCCACCGCCCCGGTCCCGCATGCCAGGGTCTCCGCTTCCACTCCGCGCTCGTAGGTCCGCATATGCCACTCCGCTCGTGAGTCCCCCGGCGAGATGAAGTTGACGTTGGCGCCCTCAGGTCCCACCGCCGGGTCGAACCGGAGCGCCTTGCCGCGCCGGGCGACATCGACGCACCGGACGTCATCAACGAGAATGACGAGGTGCGGTACGCCCACCGTCCCGAGGGCCGCCCGGCGCTCGCCATCGACCGTGCCGAGACCGGCTACGGGCCCGGGCGCCGGGACGGAGGCGAGCCGCAACTCGGTTCGCCCGTCCGGTCCGGCATA
>QHVD01000473.1:2387-2895 GCA_003222235.1 Gemmatimonadota bacterium
GGCGACCAGTCCCCGGGCGCCGCATGCCGGCCGTCGACCATGACGAAGTCGTTTCCCGACCCCGTCATCTTGTAGATCGGCGTGCCGACTAGATGCGGCCGAACCAGGCCATCAGCCTGAGGCGCGGCACCATCCACACCGCCTCGCGCACGATGGCCTGGTTCATCTTGCTCTGCCCTTCGGTCCGGTCCACGAACACGATGGGGATTTCCTTCAGGGTGAATCCTTTGCGCCATGCTCTCACGCTCATTTCGATCTGAAAGGCATACCCGTTCGAGCGCACTCGGGACAGGTCGACCGCCTCGAGTACTCGCCTGCGAAAGCACTTGAAGCCCCCGGTCAGGTCCCAGATCCGGAGACCGGTGAGCCACCGGGCATAGATATTCGCAAAGTACGATAACACAAGGCGGGGCATCGGCCAGTTGACGACCGTAACCCTACCATCCAGGTAGCGCGAGCCGAGGACCAGGTCCGCCCCTTCCGTCGCCTTGAGAAAGTGCTTCAAGTG
>QHVD01000473.1:2938-3369 GCA_003222235.1 Gemmatimonadota bacterium
CGTAGGCGTACTCCCGCTCCAGGGCCCACCGGAACCCCGTGACGTACGCGGTCCCGAGCCCGCGCTTCCCGTCCCGGTGCAGCACGTGCACCCGGGGCTCCGCCTGGGCTATCGCCTCCGCCAACTGACCCGTGCCGTCGGGGGAATTGTCGTCCACGATCAGGATCTCGAGCTGCGGGTCCTGGCACAGCACCTGGGGCACGAGGTTCGGGACGTTCGCAGCCTCGTTGTACGTCGGGATGATGACGAGCGCCCGCTCAGGCATCCTGCTTCCGCCTGAACGCCAGGGGCCCGGCCGCTAGGCCTGCGAGGAGGGCAAGCGACACGAGCGAGATCGCGCGTCCGGTCTCGTAGTCCTTCGAGCGGAACGTGAGGTCCACCTGCTTCGCTCCTGCCGGCACTCGCACCGTGAGAAGGGCGTGGTCGCCGCG
>QHVD01000230.1 GCA_003222235.1 Gemmatimonadota bacterium
GCCATTTCTGGAGCGTGAAGCGGCAGGTCACGGTGGACGAGTGCGCCAAGTGCGAAGGTGTGTTCCTCGATCCCGGCGAGCTCGCGGAGATCCGGAGCGAGTACCGCTCGGAGGACGAGCGCCGCAAAGCCGCCTCCGCGTACTACCGCGAAATGTTTGACACGCAGCTCGCGGGGATGCTGAAGCCAGACAAGGCGAAGCTCGAGAACGCGCGAAAGATCGCGAACATCTTCAAGTTCATCTGTCCGAGCTTCTACCTACCCGGGAAACAGGATTGGGGAGCGTTCTGAGAACAAGGCGACAGGAGCCAGTGTCTCACGAGCTCAGCCGCCGGGATTTCGTAGCCGCCGCCGCTGCGACGGTCGGCGCGGCGCTCTGGCCCGCCGGGGCGATCGCCGGCGGGCCGGCGACGGCGCCCGATGCCACGGTCGTCGTGCTTCAGGGGGACTCCATTACCGATTGCGGCCGCGATCGTCGCGTGTCCGAGCCAAACGTGGCGAGCGCGCTCGGCACCGGATACCCGTTGCTGATCGCCGCGGCCGCGCTCGCCAAGAGTCCCAACCGCGGTCTCAGGTTCTATAACCGCGGCGTGAGCGGTAACAAGGTTCCCGACCTCCAGCAACGCTGGGCCGTCGATGTCCTGGACTTGAAGCCGGACGTCCTCAGTGTTCTGGTGGGCGTCAACGACTTCTGGCACAAGCTCACGCACGGCTACACCGGAACCGTGGAGGAGTACGAGGATCGATACACGGCCCTGCTCGCGGAGACGCGTCGAGCGGTCCCGCAGGTGCGGCTGGTCGTCCTGGAGCCGTTCGTCCTCCGCTGCGGAGCCGTCGACGGGCGCTGGTTTCCGGAATTCGACGCCCGCCGGGCGGCGGCCGCGCGTGTGGCGCGGCAGGCCGGGGCAACCTTCGTTCCACTCCAGGCCGCGTTCGACGAACGGTCACGAAGCGCGGCGCCGGAGTACTGGGCGACCGACGGTGTCCATCCCACGCCGGCGGGACACGCCGTGATTGCCGAGCTGTGGCGCCGCGCCGTCGACCTCTAGCTGCCGCAGCGGTGCGGAGGCGGCCCCGCACCGCGACGCGCGCGACCCCTCGGCGCGGGCCGCCCGACGGGGCGGCTCGCCGCACCAGGGCGGCTCCGGCCGCCGTCGGCATCCGTGTGAAGTCCGGTTGGGCCACTGCGGTCCTTGTCCTCGGGCCGGCAGCGGCGCGGCGTGTGGCCGACCGGCGCGTCATCGAGCTGAGCGATCGGGCCGTGCCCGAATCCCGCCAGCCGTACCATGCCGTGCTGGGGGCCCGAGCGGGGCAAGGGGCGAGGGTGGAACACCGGTTGGTGAGGATCGTGCAAGACAGCACGAGGCGATCGATCAACGCCCTCCTGAAGGATTACCGCAAGAGCGGTCATGCCGTTCGCGCGGTCGGCCTCGTCGTCGGGAGCGTGATCGATCCGTTGACGATCGCCAACGACCACATCCGCGCGCACGCTCTCGAGGGCAGGTTGTTCAGGACGGCGCTCGAGCGGGCCGTGCGGTCGTTCAGGCTGCCGTGCTCCGTGCTGGTGGAGCGCGACGCGTACGCCAAGGCGGCGACGGTCCTGGGTCAGCCCGCAGGCGCGCTGAAACGCGCGGTAACGGAGCTGGGCCGCGCGCTGGCCGGTCCCTGGCGCGCGGACGAAAAGACCGCGGCCCTGGCGGCATGGATGGCGCTCCACAACCCGTGAAGCAGTAGATTGGGTCATGCTCTTCGTTCTCGACAACTACGACTCCTTCACGTACAACCTCGTCCAGTACTTCGGTGAGCTCGGCGCGGAGCCCGTCGTCTACCGCAACGATTCCCTGGCGGTGGAGGACGTGCTCGCCCTCAAACCCACGGCGGCAGTCCTGTCACCGGGTCCGGGCACGCCGGCCCAAGCCGGGATCCTGGTCCCCCTCGTCAGGGCCCTGGCCGGCCGGGCTCCGGTCCTGGGCGTCTGTCTCGGCCACCAGGCGATCGGCGAGGCATTTGGAGGGAGAGTCGTGGCCGCCGACCGGCTGATGCACGGCAAGACGTGCCCCGTGATCCACGAGGAGGACGAGCTGTTCGAGGGGATCCCGAGCCCCGTAACGGCAATGCGCTATCACTCGCTCGTGGTGGAGCCCAGTTCGCTCCCCAAGGAGCTGGTGATCACGGCGTGGAGCGCCGACCGGCCCAGGGACGCCGAAATCATGGCCATGAAGCACCGGACCTACCCGATCTATGGGGTCCAGTTCCACCCGGAATCGATCGGGACCGAACACGGCAAGCGATTGCTGGAGAACTTCTTACGCGTGGCGAGCGCTATGGCCTAGACGCCGCGGCACGAGTCTTGTATCTTGTTCCGTGCCCGTCCTCGGCGTTATTCCGGCGCGGCTCGACTCGAGCCGCCTCCCTCGCAAGCCTCTCCTGCCTCTGGCAGGTGAACCCCTCATCCTTTGGGTCGTCCGGCGCGTCGCCGCGGCCTCGGTGTGTGACCGCCTGGTGGTAGCGACTGACGCTGGTGAGATCGCGGCAGTCGTGGAGCAAGCAGGATACGAGGCGGTGCTCACGTCCCGAGAGCATCGCTCCGGCACCGAGCGCGTGGCAGAAGTCATTGCTGACAAAGCATTTGAAGACTTCAACCTCATTCTCAACGTGCAGGGTGATGAGCCCCTCGTGGCGCTCGCCGCGCTACGCGGGGCGGTGGGGCGGGTGCAAGGAGGCGATCCGGTCGGCACCGCTGCAGGCCGGCTCGAGCCCGCACTCGCGGCCGATCCCAACCGTGTCAAGGTGGTCGTGGACGCCCGAGGCCGTGCGGTCTACTTCTCACGCGCGCCGATCCCATTCGACCGAGATGGCAGGGGCGACGTGGTCTATCGCCAGCACGTCGGTGTGTACGCTTACACGCGCGAGGCATTGGAGCGGTGGGTGCAGCTGCCTGCGGTGCCGGAGGAGCGCTCGGAGCGCCTGGAGCAGCTGCGGCCGCTGTTGCACGGGATCCCGATCGGCGTGGCGCTGTTCGATGCGCCGGCGGCCGCGGGGGTCGACACCGCCGAGGACCTGCGCCACGCAGAGCTGCAGTTGAGCCGTCGGCTGAAGGGGGTGAGTCCGTGAGCTCGACGAAGTACGTCTTCGTGACCGGCGGCGTGGTCTCCTCGCTGGGAAAGGGCATCGCGGCCGCCTCACTCGGCCGCCTGCTGGTGGAGCGCGGCCTGCGGGTGACGATCCAGAAGTTCGACCCGTACATCAACGTCGATCCCGGCACGATGTCGCCGTTCCAGCACGGCGAGGTGTACGTGACCGACGACGGCGCCGAGACGGACCTCGACCTCGGTCACTACGAGCGGTTCATCGACCGGTCGCTGTCGCAGGTCAACAACGTCACCACGGGACGGATCTACCTGTCGGTCGTGACGAAGGAGCGGCGCGGCGAGTACCTCGGCTCGACGGTCCAGGTGATCCCGCACATCACCGACGAGATCAAGGCCGCAATACGGCGGCTCGCGCCGGACCACGACGTCGTGATCACGGAAATCGGCGGCACGGTGGGCGACATCGAGTCGCTGCCGTTCCTCGAGGCGATCCGGCAGTTCCGCCAGGAAGTGGGCCGCGACAACACACTATTCATCCATCTGACCCTCGTCCCCTTCATCGCGGCGACCGCCGAGCTCAAGACCAAACCCACCCAGCACTCCGTCCGCGAGCTGATGCAGATCGGAATCCAGCCGGACGTCCTGATCTGCCGCACGGAGCGCCCGCTGTCCGAGGACTTGAAGCGCAAGATCGCCCAGTTCTGCAACGTGGACTTCGGCTGCGTGGTGGAGAGCCCGGACGTCGTGTCGATCTACGAGATCCCGGTCAAGCTGCACGAGCAGGGGCTCGACAAGGAGGTGTGCCGGCGCCTGCACCTCGAGACGAAGGAGCCCGATCTCCGCGCGTGGGCGCAGATGGTGGAGAAGATCCTCAATCCGCCCGAGCGGGTGCGGATCGCCGTGGTCGGCAAGTACACCGAGCTCGCGGACAGCTACAAGAGCATCCACGAGGCCCTGGTGCACGGCGGCATCGCGAACGACTGCGGCGTGCAGATCGACTGGATCGCCTCCGACCGGTTCACCGACCAGGAGACCGCCGGTGAGCTGCTCGCGCCCTACCAGGGACTGCTCGTGCCCGGCGGGTTCGGCGTGCGCGGGGTAGAGGGGATGCTCGAGGCGATCCGCTGGGCGCGGGAGCACGAGGTCCCGTTCTTCGGGATCTGCCTCGGGCTCCAGAGCGCGATCATCGAGTTCGCCCGCGACGTCGCGAGGCTCCCCGACACGAACTCGAGCGAGTTCGCACCCGAGTGCGAGAACCCGGTGATCGCCCTCATGGCGTCGCAGCAGGGGATTCAGGAGATGGGCGGCACCATGCGGCTCGGCGCTTACCCGTGCAAGCTGCGGCCGGGCTCCCGCGTGGCCCAGATCTACGGCGCGCTGGAAGTGAGCGAGCGGCACCGGCATCGCTACGAGGTGTCGAACGCCTACCGCGACGTGCTGGCGGAGTACGGGATGCGCTGCTCGGGTCTCTCCCCCGACGGCTCGCTCGTGGAGATCATCGAGCTGCCGGATCATCCGTGGTTCATCGGCTGCCAGTTCCACCCCGAGCTCAAGTCGCGGCCGACGCGGCCTCATCCGCTGTTCGCGGGGTTCGTGGGCGCCGCGCGCGCCCACCGGCGGGCGCCGGCGCCGAGCGAGGCGAGGCTGGAGGCCCCGTCCGAGCTGGCGCGCTTCGGCGACTAGTATGGCGCAACACTTCGGGGTCGCCCCGTTCCTGATCGCGGGGCCCTGCGTCGTCGAGTCCGACGAGTTGAACCTCCGGGTCGGAGAGGCCCTTGCCGACCTCGGGGCGAAACTCGGGATCCACGTGATCTACAAGGCCTCCTACGACAAGGCGAACCGGTCGCGGATGCGGGGGGCCCGAGGCCCGGGGCTGGAGCGCGGGCTCGGTGCGCTCACCAGGGTGCGCGAGGCAACCGGGCTCCCGATCCTGACGGACGTGCACGAGCCCGGGCACGTCGCCGCCGCCGCCCAGGGCGCGGACGTGCTCCAGATCCCCGCGTTCCTGTGCCGTCAAACCGACCTGCTCGTCGCCGCCGGCCGCGCCGGCCGCGCGGTGAACATCAAGAAAGGCCAGTGGATGTCACCCGAGGGGATGATGGGGGCCGTGGAAAAGGTTCGCGCAGGCGGTGCGCCGGAGCTCGCCGTGACGGAGCGGGGCACGTTCTTCGGGTACGGCGATCTCGTCGTGGACATGCGCAGCTTCGGCCGCCTCCGGGCCGCGTGCGGCGCTTCGGTCGTCTACGACGCCACTCACTCGGTCCAACAGCCGGGGCAGGGACCCGACGGCTCCAGCGGCGGCCTGCGCGAGTTTGTCCCGCCCCTGCTCTATGCCGCGGCGGCCGCCGGCGCGGACGGGTTCTTCCTCGAGACGCATCCGGACCCGGACCACGCCCCCTCTGACGGACCCAACATGGTGCCGCTGGACCAGCTGCCGGGCATCGTGAGCGTGGCGCTCGAGATCTGGCAGCGGGCGAGGGAGGCGGTGCGTGCGTAACGGGCGGACAGGCGGACCGGCGGACGGCGGGACTGGGCGTGCACCCGCCGAGGTGCGCGGATGATCGACGCCGTGCTCGCCCGCCGCCTGAAGCTCGTCGGTTTCGACGTCGACGGCGTCCTGACCGACAACGGCATCTACCTGGGCCTCGTCGCCGATCACCCCGTCGAGCTCAAGCGCTTCCACATCCAGGACGGCCTGGGCATCCGGATGCTGCGCAGCGCCGGGCTCTCGGTGCTGTGGGTCAGCGGGCGCGAATCGGCGGCGACGGCCCTGCGCGCGCGCGAGCTGGCCGTAGACGAGCTGATCCAGGACCCGACGGCCCGAAAGCTTCCGGCATTCGAGGCGCTGCTGGAGCGGCGCCGGCTCTCCTGGGAGGATTGCGCGTTCGTGGGGGACGACCTCGCCGACATCCCGGTGCTCCGGCGAGTGGCGCTTCCGATCGCGGTAGCGAATGCCGTGCCGGAGGTCCTGGCGGTCGCCGGAGTCGTGACGACCGTCCCCGGCGGCCAGGGCGCCGTGCGCGAGGTGGCGGAGCTGATCCTCAAAGCGCGGGGCGAGTGGGACGCCCTTGTCTCGACGTACTTCGTGGAGCGCGGCGATGTCGTACGCGGAGCGCAACGATCTCATTGAGCGCGGCCGGCGCGTGCTGGCGCTCGAAGCGAAGGCGATCGCGCAGGTCGCCGAACGCTTGGGCCCGGCGTTCGCCGCGGCCGTGCGACTGCTCGCCGGGGCGAAGGGGCGGCTGATCGTCTCCGGTGTCGGGAAATCGGGTATCATCGCGCGCAAGATCGCGGCCACGTTCACGTCCACCGGTTCGCCCGCGTCGTTCCTGCACGCGGTGGACTCGCTGCACGGCGATCTGGGCATCGTCGGCCGGGACGACGCGGCGATCCTGCTCTCGAAGAGCGGCAGCTCCGATGAGCTGTTCGGCCTCGTGAGCCAGCTGAAGCGCCTCGGCGTGCCCATGATCGCGATCACCGGCGACGCCGAGTCCGCGCTCGCGCGCCAGGCGGACGTCGTGCTCGACTCGAGCGTCGCGGAAGAAGCGTGCCCCGAGACCCTCGCCCCGACGGCCAGCACGGCCGCCGCCCTCGCCCTGGGCGACGCCCTCGCCGTCACGCTGCTCGAGGAGAAGGGGTTCCGCCGCGAGGACTTCGCTGCGCTGCACCCGGGAGGCACGCTCGGCCGCAACCTGCTGCTGCGCGTCGGCGACGTGATGGTCACGAAGGACCTGCCGACCCTCTTTCCGGAGTGCCCCATGCGGCAGTGCGTCATGCTGCTGGCACACAAGCGAGGCACGACCGCGGTGGTGGATCAGGCGGGGAGCCTCGTCGGCGTGGTGACGGCGGGAGACCTCACCCGCCTGATGGAGCGGACGGATGATTTCCTGGACATCCCGGTGCACGAGGTGATGACGAGGACGCCCAAGACCACGACGCCGGACCAGCTCGCCGGCGCCGCGGTGCGGCTCATGGAGAAGCACGGCATCATGGCGCTCCCGGTGCTGGACGGCGGGCGCAGGGTGGTGGGGATGGTTCACTTGCACGACCTGATGCGGGCGGGGGCGGCATGAACCCGACAAGGCGTCACGCAGTACCGTGCTACGTCGTGATGTGCTGCGCCGTCATGGCGGGGCTGGCGGGGGCGGCGTGCGAGGGCGGCATCAAGCCCACGGCCACGATCAGCGCGCCCGACTCGGCCGACCAGGTGCTGATCACCATGTCGCACGAGGTGACCGATTCGGGAGTCCGGCGGGCCAAAGTCCGCGCCGACACCGCCTACTTCTACTCGCCCAGCCAGACCGCCGAGCTGCGCCGCGTCCACATAACCTTCTACGACCCCGTCGGCGTCGAGACGTCGACGCTCACGGCGCACGAGGGGACCTACCACTGGCGCACCGGCGACATGGAAGGACGAGGCGACGTGGTCGTGGTGCGGACGGATGGCGCTACCCTCCGCACCGACGTGCTACGTTACAACCAGGCGAAGAGCCAGGTCAGCTCCGACAGGCCCTTCGTGTTCGATGAGCCGAACCGGCACATCGAGGGTGAAGGCTTCACGTCGGATCCGGCCTTCAAGGTCGTGACCGCCATCAAGCCGAAAGGGACGGGCGGCCACTTCACGCTGCCGAACCAATGATCGTCGCCGCGATGCTCCTCGCCCTGATGCAGCAGCCGGCTCCCCCCCCGTCCGATACGGCGACCGGGCGGCCGTGCGTGGTGGAGATCGATTCGGTCGGCGGCCGCGGTCAACAGGTCGAGGTGAGAAAGGGCGAGAACAATTTCTTCGCGGGCGGGGGCGTACTGGCGCATTGCCGGGGGACGGGAAGCACGCTGTCCGCCGACAGCGTGGCCTGGTTCGCGGGGGTGGGCCGGTTCGACATGATCGGGCAGCGCAATCCGGTACACATCCGTGACACGGCGATCGCCCTCGACGCCACGACGGCCTCGTACTTCCTCCATCAGGACCGGCTCGAGGCGCATAGGAACGTGGTGGCGGTGAACCGCAACACGGGGTCGGTGCTGCGGGGCCCGAATCTCACCTAT
>QHVD01000474.1:0-1887 GCA_003222235.1 Gemmatimonadota bacterium
CGAGGGTGTTCTGACGGCCCGCGAGACCGCCGCCCACAGCGTCCCTCGCCGGCGGGTCGTCCAGCTCACCCGACCAGCGGGCTGAAGTTCGAATCCCGTGTAGTCGTTGTGCTCGACCTTCGTCCCGAGTATCAAGTGCAACCGTTCGGGGATGAGAGCAATCTCGTCCTGCACGAACCCGGTGAACCACTTTCGCTGCACGTGGGACGGCAGAAAGGCCAGCAGTGGAGTGTTGCCGACGCTGTCGTTAATGAGTCGGAAACCGAGGCCCCACACGACACCGTGCCGCCTGGCCAGAACAGCATGGTGTTGGAAGTCCACGTCGTAGGTCTCGAGATCTTCGGCAAACGTGCCGGGAATGTTGCGATGGGTCCGGTCGTAGTAGAGCTGCAGTCGCGCATCGGACGTCCGAGAAAACGCGTGCGACCAGCTCCCCAGGGCGTTGCCGCCGCTTACGGCGATATCCCCCGCGCTCGGCTGGGCGATCCGGCCGTCGTACAGATCTCCTTGCAGGGTCAGCTGGCTGGTCTCCGACGGGTCCCAATCGACCCGAAGGCCGCCCTGCCCGGCGTACCAATCATCCGTGGCGGGTCGGCCATCGGGGAACACCGTTTGGTCGCGAGTAAAGGCCTTCCCGTAGGCCCGATAGTGAACCTTGGCGCCTAGCACACCGCCGTAGCGCGCGCCTCCGAGACCCTGCAACTTGGTGCCGCCGCCTCCCGACACGTAGAGCCCCTGAGCATCTTGCGCGCGTTTGGTGGTGACGTTGATGACGCCGTTGACTGCGTTCGCCCCCCACAGCGTGGCTCCCGGTCCGCTGATGACCTCAATCCGGTCGACATCCCAGAGAGGTACGTCCTGCACGTCCCAGAAGACACCGGAGTACAGCGGGGTGTACACCGTGCGCCCGTCGATAAGCACGAGCAGCTTGTTCGCGGTCGTGCTGTTGAACCCGCGCGCGCTGATGGCCCATTGACGGGAGTCAACCTGAGCAACTTCCAGATTCGAGGCCAAACGCAATGCTTCCGGAAGGCTCGCGGCGCCGGAGCGACGAATATCCTCCTCCGTGATGACCTGGATCGCGGAGGCCGCCTGCCACAGTTTCTCCGGTCGCTTCGAGACCGACGTCACCTCAAGGTTCATCAGCTGTTCGAGCGTCAGTTTCTTGAGTGCCCCGGGAGACTCAGCGGAATCGGGTTGCTGGGCGAAGCCCCGGTCGGCGAGCATCACCAAGCCGAAGGCAAGGAATGTGACGACGGGACAGCGGCGCGAAGCACGCGGAAGATGGCGCCCGGCGCCGCGGTGAGGCACGATCGGGGCTGACAACCCCACCAAGGAGTCACCGCCGCACATCTCACCCCCCACCCCTGGGCCGAACGAATCCGCCTGTGCCGGACCATCTCGGGGCGTGCCCTCTGTCACAACGGATGTGACCCAGCACGGCGTCCGCCGATGGCTCAACGATTCTGGGCTAGGGTTATCATAGCGCATTCTTGCGGCAGAAGGGTGGGTACGGATGCTGAGAAAGGTCGTCGAGGGGTGCGTCCGGTGATCGCAGGCGTCCAATCAATCCACGTCGCGACTCTTTCAGGGGGTTCTTCGACACCCTGTTGGTGCCGACCTCCCGTACGCGTCAACACGGAGGTTAGCCGCCGGCAATGGCCCCGAGAACCACAAGGGGCTCTGCCCCCGACGTCACCGCGTCGGGTAACGGCGCGTCGGGGGGCTCGTGGGTCAGATCCCGCTCGCAGGCGAAGAAGCGCAGGAACGGCCGGCGCTGTTGCGTGACGTGGTCGCGGATCGTCCCGCGCAGCATGGGATAGCAGGCCTCGAGCGCATCGAGAACGGACGCTCGTGTGGCCAGGCCCGGGACGTCGAGCTGCAGCT
>QHVD01000474.1:1921-3325 GCA_003222235.1 Gemmatimonadota bacterium
TGGGGCGGGAGTACCACCCGGATCATGGCAGCGTCTGGACTTCGACCGACAGCACGGCCGGAAGATCGCGGACGATGGGTGCCCAGCTGTCGCCGGCGTCGGCCGACGCGTACACCTGCCCGCCCGTGGTGCCGAAGTACACCCCGCACGGCTGGAGCGAATCGACGGCCATCGCGTCGCGCAGCACGTTCACGTAGCAGTCGCGCTGCGGCAGCCCGTTCGTGAGCGCCTCCCACTCGTCGCCGCCCGACCGGCTGCGGTAGACGCGTAGCCTACCCTCGAGCGGAAAGTGCTCCGAGTCGCTCTTGATGGGGACGACGTAGATCGTGTCCGGCTCGTGCGCGTGCACGTCGATCACGAACCCGAAGTCGGTGGGCAGATTTCCGCTGATCTCCCGCCATGAGTCGCCGGCGTCGTCCGAGCGCATGACGTCCCAGTGCTTCTGCATGAACAGCACGTTGGGACGCGACGGGTGCATCGCGATGCGGTGGACGCAATGGCCGATCTCGGCGTTCGGGTCCGGGATGTATTGAGAGTGCAGGCCACGGTTGATTGGTTTCCACGTCTTGCCGCCGTCGTCGGTGCGGAAGCTGCCCGCCGCCGAGATCGCGACGAAGATCCGCTTCGGATCGCGCGGGTCCAGCAGAATCGTGTGCAGGCACATCCCGCCGGCGCCCGGCTGCCATTTCGGCCCCGTGCCGTGACCCCGCAGCCCGGCGAGCTCGCCCCATGTGGTGCCGCCGTCGCTCGTTCGAAACAACGCGGCGTCTTCCACCCCGGCGTAGACCGTGTCCGGATCGGTGAGTGCCGGCTCGAGATGCCAGACTCGCTTGAACTCCCAGGGGTGCTGCGTGCCGTCGTACCACTGGTGTGTGGTGAGGGGTTTACCCGCACCCGGAGACGTGTCGTAGACGAACTTGTTGCTCTCGCCGGCCGGCATGCCGCCTGGCGCCATGGTCACCCCGCCGCCGGGCGTTTCCCACGTCTTGCCGCCGTCGCACGAGCGTTGGATGACCTGTCCGAACCACCCGCTCGTCTGCGACGCGTAAAGGCGATTCGGATCGGCGGGGGATCCCTTCAGGTGATAGATCTCCCACCCCGTGAAGTTGGGGCCGCTCACGTCCCATCGCCCGCGCTTCCCGTCCGATGTCAGGACGAACGCGCCCTTACGTGTGCCAACCAGTACCCGTACGCCGCTCATGCTTCCGTCCTTTCTGAGGTGGTCCCACGGCCTGGCTCTACCCGTACGTCGAACGACGGTCCGGGAAATCGACACCCTCAGGCGCCGATGCGACAGACCCCCCCGGCGCCCTCGAAGGGGCTGCCCTCTTGCCCCTCCTCGGCCACCCCTTTTAGCTTCGTCCGGGAGCAGCACTACACTCGAGCCCACACGGACTTCCCGAT
>QHVD01000231.1 GCA_003222235.1 Gemmatimonadota bacterium
ATAGCGCGTCGCTGCCCGCCACGGACGGGTGAGGGCGCCCTTGCGGGTCATCGGACCGACTCCTTCCGCATCCCACCCGACGCTTTCACGACGCTGAACGCCGGCTCCCGGCCGTACGCGCGAGCGAACGCGCGGCGGATGGCGACCACAGCGCGGGCTTCGCATCGCCGGTCGACCAGCACGAGCACCGCGCCGCCCCACCCAGCGCCGGTCAGCCGCGCACCGAGGGCGCCCGCGCGCTTCGCCGCTGCCACCACGAGATCGAGCTCGGGCGCGCTGCACTGGTACAACCGGCGGCAGGACTCGTGCGACTCGTAGAGCAACTCTCCGAACCGTTTCAGGCGTCCCCGCGCGAGCAGCTCGGCGGCGAGCCGCGTGCGGGCCGTCTCCTCCACTACGTGCACCGCCCGCGACCGCAGCGGCTCGGGAAGCGCCCGCTTGAGCCGGGCGACGCGCATCGCCGGCCACGCGGCGAGCCAGTCCAACTCTGGGAGCTCGAGCCGGAGCTGCGTGACCGCGGCCTCGCACTCCGCGCGCCGCTCGTTCAACGCACCCGCCACGAGCGCGTGACGCACCCCCGTGTCCACGAGCAGCAGCCGCCCGCGAAACGGGATGTGACGGGCTTCGCCCGACGCGCATTCGATCAAGAGCGCGTGGCTCGGTTTCGCCAGCGCCGCCACGGTCTGGTCCATGACGCCGCAGTGGACGCCGACGTGATCGTGCTCTGCGCGAAACGCCACGCCTGCGAACTGGCGCGGCACGAGCCGCGCGCCGGCAAGCGCCGCCAGCGCCTTCGCGCCCGCCACCGTGAGCGCCGCCGAGGAAGCGAGTCCCGCGCCCACGGGCACATCGCCCGCGACCGCGACGCGGGCGCCACCCCCGGCCGGCGCCGCGCCCAGCGCCGCCAGCTCCCGCATCACCCCCGCGACGTAGGCGGCCCAGCCCGGCGGGAACGCGGTGGTGTAGCGAATGCGCGCGAGGGAGCCGTCGCGGCTCGAAACGATTTCGAGCACGCCCGCATCCGCCGGACCGACCGCCACGGTGGTGCGCGCCTGAATCGCGATCGGCAGCACCGGACCGCCGTTGTAGTCGGTGTGCTCACCGATGAGATTCACGCGCCCCGGCGCCGAGGCGGCGGCCTGAGGCGCGACGCCGAACGTCGCGCGAAACAACGCGGAGGCTTTCATGCGTGCGGGTTTGACAAGGGTTCGGGCCAATGCTACGCTACGCGGGCTTACTCCACCACGCCCAGCATCCTTGTTTCTTCCGGAGACACCTGCATGCGCCGGCAGGCACGGTCAGCGTTGTGGCTGTTGTTCGCCGGGGTCCCCGCCCTGCTCGATGCGCAAGGGTTCGGCATCTACGAGCAGGGTACCTGCTCGATGGGACGGGCCGGTACCGGCGTGGCGGCGCCGTGCGCCGACGGCTCGGCGATGTTCTTCAACCCGGCAGGCCTCGCCAGCCTGAAAGGTGGGCACGCAACCGCTGGCGTGACGCTGATCGACGTCGAGGGCGGCTTCACGGACGACATCTTCCACCAGGAGACGAGTCTGGACGACCCGCTCCTGGCAGTGCCCCAAGCGTACGTTTCCTATTCCCCGAGCCCGAGGCTGGGAGTCGGCGTGGGGCTGTTCGCGCCCTACGGCCTGCAAACCGAGTGGCCGCTGACCTTCGACGGTCGCTTCGCCGGCTACAAGAACATCCTGCGCTCGATCTACGTCCAGCCCACGCTCGCCTACCAAGTGACGTCGTGGTTGTCTCGACATCGTGATGGGCAAGGTCGAGCTGAACCAGCGGTTGGATCTCTCGAACCAGGTGATTCCGGCGATCCCGGGCGTGCCGATCCCAGCCGGCACTTCCTTTGCCCAATTCGGCATCGCGCCGGGAACCGATTTCGCGGATGCCCACCTCGAGGCGACGAAGACCACCCTGACCGCGCATTGGGGCGGGATCGTCAAGTTCAACGAGAAGCTGTCCATCGGCGGCCGCTACCTGATGCACGCCAAGTTCGACTACTCGGGCACCGCACAGTTCGGCCAGGTACCGACCAATCTGATCATTCCGGCGGACATCGTGATCGGCGGCGTCACGGTCGCTCCGGCCGGCACACCTGTCGACGCTTTGCTGAGGGCTCTGGGCGTCTTCAACACCATTCTGGTGCCCCAGTCCGTGAGCACATCCATCACGAATCCCGAGCAGGTCGTCTTCGGGGCGGCGTATAAGCCGCGGCGCGATTGGACGCTCCTCGCCGACTACCAGTTCACGCGCTGGGCGAAGCGGTTTTCGCAGGTCAACATCGACTTCGCGAACCCACTGCTCAACCGCGTGCTGTACGAGCGGTACCAGAACACGAACGGCTTCCGGTTCGGGGCCGAGTGGGCGAAGGACGCGACGTGGACGCTTCGCGGCGGGTACCTGTATCACGAGGGCGCTGCACCGCCCGAGACCGTGACGCCGCTCCTCCCCGAAGGCGACCGCAACGAGTTCACCGGCGGCGTCACGGTGAAGCTGGCGAAGGGACTCACGGGGGACGTCGCCTACCAGTACATCAAGCAGAACGACCGGCGCGGTCGCACGCGCGAGCCGATCTTGAACGGGGTACCGACGACCGGGATGAACAACGGCTTATACACCTTCTATGCGCACCTCTTCGGGGTATCGCTCAGCTACGCGTTCTAGGGGAGCACCGATGACGCCGCGCCGTCTCTCGGTTGCCACGGGCCTGGCGGTCGCGCTCCTGGCCGCGGCCTGTCATCAGGACAAGCTGCTGACGCCCCCCGTCCCCGCATATACGGGCGGCGAGATGTTCGTCCGCTACGTGTCGCTCGGGAACAGCCTCGCCGCCGGGTTCCAGTCGGGCGGGATCAATGACTCGACGCAACGGCAGGCGTATCCTGTCCTCGTGGCGACCGCCATGCGCGGCGACTCGTTCTACTACCCGAGCCTAACGATGCCCGGCTGCCCGCCGCCCTTCACCAACGTCTTCACGCAAACGCGGGTCGGGACGACTCCCTGCCTGTTCCGGAGCCCGGCGATCCCACCGTATCTCAGTAACGTCGCAGTCCCGGGAGCCGGGGTCCTGGACCCGCTCGAGAACGGGCCGGCGCCGGGCACGAGCTCGAACCCCCTCACTCAGCTCTTCCTGGGTGGTCGCACTCAGCTCAGGGCCATGATGGACGCGCGGCCGACATTCGTGAGCGTGTGGATCGGCAACAACGACGTGCTCGGCGCCGCCATGGATCCGGCCAACGCCGGGGACTCGACGCTGATCACCCCGGTCGCTGCATTCCAGGCCGACTATGCGCAGATCGCTGATTCGATCAACGCGACCCACGCCAAGGCGCTCCTGATCGGCGTCGCCAACGTAACCGCGATTCCGTTCTTCAGTCAGGGCGCGACGTATTGGGCGATCAAGAACGGCCTCGTTCCGGGTGCGGCGTTCCCGCCCACGTTCACGGTCAGTGCCAACTGCGCCCCGATCGCGAGCAGGATCCCCGGCGCGCGGGGCGACTCCGTCCTCGTGCCCTTCCCGTACGGGGGCGCGTTGCTCACCGCCGCGTCGCCGCCCAGCAATCAACCAGAGAACCTCGACTGCGCCGACACGGTCCGTGCCATCGTCGTGCCCGCCGAGCTGGTCAAGCTCCTGACCGCGGTGGCGGCGTACAACGGCGTCATTTCGGCCCTGGCAGCCGCGAACGGTTGGGCGTACGTAGACCCCAACCCGGGCCTCGATTCGCTACGCGCGATCCCCACTCAGGTTGCCCCATTCCCGGCATTCACGGACGCCCAGGGCCGGCCGAACCCCTGCTCGGCGAATCCTTTCGGGCTCGCGTTCTCGTGCGACGGGGTCCACCCGAGCGCGGCGACGCATACGCTGATCGCCAAGAAGGTCGTTCAGGCGATCAACGCCCAATACGGCTCGACGATCCCGGCCGTGCCCTGAGGGCGAACCGGAGCTTCGTCGTCTGCACGTTTCTTCTCCCCGCCCTCAGCGGCGGGGCAGGCCTTGCCGCTCAGGCTGCCGAGCGGACGGATGTGCCGCCCCAAGGCGCGATCCGCGTGACGTTCGATCCACGGGTCATGGGGTGGGACGCCGAGTTCGTGGACGGGGCACGGCTCGGCCTGGGACGCTGGCTCACGGGCGACACGGTCGGGAGCGCCTCGATCCCGACGGTGGCACGCCTCGAACAGGACGTGCGGGTCGCTGGTGGTGTGCCCGGATTCGTCGCGAGCCTCGGGAAGGGGATCCTCAGCGTGCGCCAGGAGCGGCGCACCTATCCCGTGACCACCGAGGTCGGGATCACGAAGCGGCTCTCCGTGCGCTTGACGGTCCCGATCGTGCGCGTCGCCACCCGCACGCGGCTGCAGCTCGCGAGCAAGGGCGCGAATCTCGGGCTGAACCCCCTGCTCGCCGGAGTGTCCGGGGCCGACGGCCGCTACACCGACTTCTTCACCCAGTTCGATGCGACCCTGGCGGGCCTCGATCGCAACATCGCAGCCGGGATGTACGGCTGCCCGCCAAGGGGACCGTGCCCCGCGCGGGACGACTCGGCCGCCTGGCACGCGGTGCGCGATGCGCTATATCGCACAGTGTACGGCGTGGGCCAGACCGGGTCGCCCTTCATGCCGATCGATACCTCTGACGGCGGCAGGGGAATCGACACGACCGTGGCGCTGATCCAGCGCGAGCTCGCCGCGAAGTACGGCATCTCTGGGTTCGCCGATGCATTCCTGCTTCCGCGCGACTCGCTGAGCGCGGCGGCCATGGAGCTGGCGATCCTCGAACCCTCGATCGGCTTCGGATATCGGGCACAGCCATTCCGAAACAGCTTCCGCTACGCCCTGGGCGACGTGGAGATCGCAGCCAAGTACCGCGTGGCGGGGGGAGGGGCGGACGCGCACTACGCCGCAGCCGTCGTTGCGCTGGGCCGGCTTCCCACGGGCGCCGTCGACTCCGCCGACGACTGGCTGCGCCAGTCCATCGGCGACCACCAGACCGATCTCGAAGCACGGCTGATCCAGGAGCTCACCGTGGCGAACCGGCTGTGGCTGAACCTGGCGATCCGCGCCGGCATTCAGCGCCCCGGCACGCGGGTGCGACGCGTGGCGCCGTTCGATGCGATCCTCGTGCCCTTCGCGGCGACGGCCGACCTCGCCTGGGACCCGGGCGATTATGCGGCGGTGGACTTCGCGCCGCTGTACCGCTTCGCGCCCCAGTTCGCGGCCGGCCTGACGGCGGGTTACTGGACCAAGGGCCGGGACCATTACTCGTTCCGCTCGCCGCAGGATTCGACCGATCTCGCCACCCGGCTCGGGGCGCCGACGTCGGCGAGCGTGCTCGATCAGGGAACCTCCGAGCGCCGGTTGCAGCTCGGGGTGGCCGTGAGCTACGTGGCGCCGGAAGTCGAGGGCGGGTTTTCGATCCAGCAGACGGTCACGGGCGCGGGGGTGACGCCGGCCGCGGCCGAGTTCCGGATCGTGCTGCGGGCGTCCTGGAACCTTTTCTGAGCAGCTCCGCCGCGTGGCGCAGCGCACTGGCTGAGTCCCGATCGCCGAGCAGCCGGGCGACCTCCCGGGTCCGCGCCTCGCCCGCGAGCACCTGCACGTCGCTCGTCGCGATACCGCTCCTGGCGCCCTTCTGCACCACGAGGTGGTGGTCCGCGTAAACGGCGATCTGGGGAAGGTGGGTGATCACGAGGACCTGGCGCCCGCGGTCGCCTCCCCGAGCGACCGCGGCGAGCGCCTGACCGACCCGCCCGCCCACTTCGCCGCCGATGCCTTGATCCACTTCGTCGAACACGAGCGTGGGCACCGCGTCGTGCTCGGCCAGAACGACCTTGAGCGCCAGCATCAGACGCGACAGCTCGCCGCCCGAAGCCGCCTTCGCCAGCGGGCGCGCTTCCATCCCGACGTTGAGCCGGACCTCGAAGACGACGTCCTCCGAGCCCTGGGCGTTGGGTGTCGGGCGTGGGGCGAGTCGTGCCGCGCACCGCCCTCCCGCCATCCCGAGCGCCGGAAGGACCTCGTTGACGGCTTGCGCGAGCCGCTCCGCAGCCTGCGCGCGCTTCGCCGTGAGAGCGGCGCACGCGCGTGCGAAGTCGGCCGCAGCGTTCTCTCGCTGCCCGCCGATGGCCCGCAGATCGAAGTCCGCGGTGTCCAGGAGCTCGAGCTCGCGTGTCGAGCGGTCCCGCGTGGCGAGAACGTCGGCGAGAGTGGGCCCGTATTTCTGGGTGAGCCGGAACAGCGCATCGCGCCGTTGCTCTACGGCCGCCAGGCGTCCGGGGTCGGCTTCGATGCGCACAGCGTACTCGCGGGCCGTCTGAGCGAGCTCTTCGACGTTGGCGAACGCGCCATCGAGCAGCTCCTGCCATTTCGCGACGGAAGGGTCGAGGCGGCGCAGGCTCGCGACCAGCCTGGCCGCACGGGCGAGACCCGCGGTGTCGAGCGCCTGCTCGAGCTCCCGCGACAACCGGCCGAGCTCGTCGGCGTGGGCCAGCCGCTTCGCCTCCGTCTCGAGGGCGTCGTCCTCGCCCAGCTGCGGCGTCGCCCGCCCGATTTCGTCCACCACGTGCCGCAGGTAGTCGGCCTTGCGTCGTACCTCCTCGTGTCGCGCCTGGAGCGCTTCCTCCCGCCGCTCCAGCTCCCGCAGCCGCTCGTGGGCGTCCCGCACCGCGACCCGCTCCACGCCCGCATCACCATGGGCGTCCAGGATGTCCCGCTGGGCGTCGGCCCGCAGCAGCGACTGCGTCTCGTGCTGACCGTGGAGGTCCACCAGGAGCGCGCCGAGCCGCGCGAGCACGCCCACGGCCGTGGGGCTCCCGTTGACCCAGACCCGGGAGCGGCCTTCCCCCGTGATCTCCCGCTTGAGGACGAGCCGACCGCCTTCCGGCTCCACCCCCAGGGCGATGAAGGGCGGTAGAAGACGGGAGAGGTCGGTAGGGGTGAACTCGAAGGCGCCTTCGATCACCGCTTTCTGCGCGGCGGGGCGCACGATCTCCCCCGACGCGCGCTCGCCGAGCAGCAGCGCGAGCGCATCGACGAGCATGGACTTCCCCGCCCCGGTCTCTCCGGTCAGCACGTTGAGCCCGGGCGCGAGCGGGAGCGTCACGTCCGCGATCACGGCGAGGTCCCTGACGCGGAGCTCCGTCAGCACTTCAATCGCGCTCGCGGTCGGAGAGGTCGCCCCACTGGAGCTTCTTTCGCATCCGCGCGAAGAACCCATCGGGTCCGAGGCGGACGAGCCGCACCGGACGATCGGCCCGCTTCACCAGGAGACGGTCTCCCGGCTGCATGGTGGTGCCGACCTGACCGTCGAACGAGACGAGCACATCCTCGGTCCAGGGAGGAATCGGCTCCACGGCCACCTGCGCGTGGGACGGCACGACGAGCGGCCGGACGGCGAGCGTGTGGGGGCAGATCCCCGTGACCACAATGGCGTCCACGCCCGGCACGACGATGGGCCCGCCGGCGGAGAGCGAGTAGGCCGTCGAGCCGGTGGGCGTCGCGACGATGATCCCGTCGGCTGAGTACTGGCCGACCTCCTCCCCGTCCACGGCGACCCGGAGGCGGATCACGCGCGCGACGCCGCCCTTGTGCACCACGGCATCGTTCAGCACGACCGGCTCGGGGCGGCACTCCCCCCGCTGGTCCACGATGCAGGGCTCGAGCGCCAGGCGCGACTCGGTGACGAACGCCCCGCGCACGATTGCGTCGAGCGCCCAGTCGAGCGTCTGCGAGCCGGCGGTGGTGAGGAATCCGACCCGTCCCAGGTTGACGCCGAGGATCGGCGTGGCGGCGCCATTGAGGGTGCGAGCACCGCGCAGCAGTGTGCCGTCGCCGCCGAGCGTGATGAGGCAGTCGAGTTGGGCGGATTGGGTCAGCGACGGCGGGGGCGGCTCGGGCCAGAGGCCGCCGATCCGCTGCTCGGTGAAGATCGTGAATCCCAGCCGAGGCGCGACCTGCGCAAGATGCGCGAGGATGGTCTTGAGGTCGCGGTAGGTCGGATTCCCGACGACCCCCACATTCATGACGGCGTCAGCGACTCCTCGGCGGCCAGGGCGCGGACCCGGGCGGCGATCCCGTGCCCCGTGAGCCCCACCGCGTCGAGCTGCTCGGCGCGAGGGGCGTGCTCGTAGGTGCGGTCGGGCACGCCGAGCGGAACGACGCGCACGTCGACGGCGGTCGTCTGGACGAGCGCGGCAATGGACGCGCCGAAGCCGTTCACCACCACGCCGTCCTCGACGGTCACGAGCAGCTTGTGCTCGTGCGCCAGCGCGTCGAGGATCTCGCGATCGATGGGCTTCAAGAACCGGCAGTTCACCACGGTGACGTCGAGCCCGTCCGCCGCCAGAGTTTGGGCCGCCTCGAGCGCCGGCCGGCACATCACCCCGACCGCGAGCAGGGCGCAGTCCTTCCCCTTCCGCAGCACCTCCCAGGTGCCATAGGGGATCGGCGCCACCTCGGCGGCGGGCGGCGCCTCACCCGGCGCCTTGTCGCGAGGATAGCGCAGTGAGAACGGCCCCGCCGTGTGGTCGAGGGCGCAGCGCAGCAGCCCGATCAGCTCGGCCCCGTCCTTGGGCGCGGTGACGGTCAGGTGCGGCACGGGAAGCAGATACGCGATGTCGTAGAGTCCCATGTGGGTCTGGCCGTCTTCGCCCACCATGCCCGCGCGGTCGAGGCAGAAGATCACCGGAAGCTGCTGGATCGCGACGTCGTGGATGATGCTATCGTAGGCGCGCTGCAGGAACGTCGAGTAAATCGCGACGACCGGACGAATGCCCTGCGTCGCCAGCCCAGCCGCGAAGGTGGTGGCGTGCGCCTCGGCGATCCCGACGTCGAAGAACCGCTCCGGCCACTTCTTCTGAAAGACGTTTGTGCCGGTCCCGGACGGCATGGCGGCGGTGATCGCCACCAGGCTCGGGTATTCGGCCGCGAGCTGCGTGATCGCTTCCCCAAACACCTTGGTCCACTGCGGCGCTCCCCCCCCCGGGCTCGGCGGCTTCAGTTTCCCCGTCACGGGGTCGTACGGCGCGCGGGCGTGGTATTTCTCGAGGTCCGGCTCGGGGAGGGGAAACCCCCTGCCCTTCTCCGTGATGACGTGCACCACGCGCGGCCCCCGCAGCGTCTTCACGATCTGGAATGTCTGGAGCAGCTGCGCGATGTTGTGCCCGTCGATCGGTCCGAAGTAGCGGAAGCCGAGCTCCTCGAACAGCATCCCCGGCGACCAGAAGTTCTTGATGCTCTCCTCCATGGTCTTCGCGAAATCCACGAGCCGCTGACCGCCCACGACGTGCGACGCCTTCTCGATCATCACCTTCATGCGCTCCCGGAGGCGCACGGTGATGGGACTGGCGATGATCGAGCCGAGGTACTTGTTGATGGCACCGACGTTGGGGGCGATGGACATCCCGTTGTCGTTCAGGACCATGATGATGTCGCGGCCCGAATGCCCGGCGTTGTTCATCGCCTCGTAGGGGAGCCCGCACGTCAGCGCGCCGTCGCCTACGACCGCCACGACCTTGTACCGCTCGCCCTTGAGATCCCGCGCGGCCGCGATGCCGAACGCCGCGGACAACCCGGTGCCCGCATGACCGGCCCCGAACTGGTCATGCTCGCTCTCGCTGCGTCGCAGGAAGCCCGACAACCCGCCCCGCTGGCGCAACGTGGGGAAGCGCTCGTTCCGGCCGGTGAGAATCTTCCAGGGATAGCCCTGGTGCCCCACGTCCCAGACGATCTTGTCGCGAGGGGAATCGAAACAGTGACACAGCGCCACCGTGAGCTCGACCACGCCGAGTCCTGCGCCGATGTGGCCGCCGGTGTGCGACACGACCTCGATCAGCCGCCGGCGCACTTCATCGGCGAGCGGCTGGAGCTGGTCGGACGGCAGCCGCTTGACGTCCGCGGGACAGGTAATCGTCTCAAGGAGAGGCACGGGGACCTCAAGTGTGGAATGCGGAATTCGGAATGCGGAGTGGCAGGGAGAGCGTCGTTAAGCGAACGACC
>QHVD01000232.1 GCA_003222235.1 Gemmatimonadota bacterium
AGATAGCCAACGCCGATGCTCTCATAGGAGCCAGCGGCCCCGGCAATGAATGCCGTGCGACCGTGTTGGAAGCGCCCACTGGGTTCATAGGTTTAGGGGCTGATCGCCCGCACGTAGTGCCATGTGAAGAAGAGAGCGAGTCCGTGGAGCGCCGTAGCGACATCGAGCAAAGACAAATCGTGTAGGCAATCTGCCGACCATTTGCTGGAGAGGGCGGCGACCACCACGTCGCCAAGCGCCGACCATTGACTGGAGAGCGCGGCAACCATCACGTCGCCAAGCAGAAGTACCCCTCCCACGAAGAGGGCAAGGTTGCGCAACCGCGCGGCGTCACCGCCGAACGTCAAACTGCAACCGATGACGCCCGAGAGGATGCCGGTCACGAACAACCATCCAATCGGCGTCGCGACCATGAGTGTCCACACCGAACCGAGATCGGGTGCGAAGGACAGGGCGACCCCTGAAATGCCGAGTCCCAGGATGAGGGGCGGTTGCCACCAAACAATGGCGACTCGACGCCTTGGACCAACCCGGAGCGCGCCGACTACTAGGCCCACGAGCACACACAGCGCCGCCAGCGCCAGGATGAGAGCAGGAGGCTTCATCTCAAATGGAGTATCGGCAGGGCTGCTGTACAGGATTAGCCGGCTCCCATTCGCACGTCAGGTGTCGAACCCTTGTCGTCTCGCGACCAGAACAGGTTCGTAGCGAACCCCGAGGACGCGGAGTGTCTTCCCGCGATCACCATCAGGCGGCCGACCTACCCGCCGACTTGCTCGCCCTTCTGAACGGGCATCTCCTCGACCTTGGCGGCACCTCCGGCGATCCGAACGCGGGCGAGTCGCTGCATGCGTGTGCTAACTAACTGTGTGCCGCTCCGATTCGCTTTGTCAACTACTGCATCCCGCGCACCATCAGGAGGAAGACGACCTGAGCGGGAAAAGTCACAGCATCGAGGAGGATGGCGCCGGAAAAGGCGGCTACACGCAGAGCGTTCGTGGATATATCTGGGCAGAGCGATGGGGGGGCATACATGTAGGCAGAACGCAGGCTGGAAGAGGTCGCCGGGTCCCGAGACCAGACCGTGACGAATCTATAGTCGCCCGCTATTAGAAGACGCCCGGCTGCTCGGTCAACTGCGGATGCCGCTTCGTCCCTGGACGGATAGCGTTTGGAGACGCTGACCTCCAGTTGGGTCTTCTGTACGTCTTGGGGAGGGGTGCCACGAACGACGCAAGCCTGGACCGGAAAGTATTCGCCGCCGTCGGCAACCCACCGGAGCAGGGTGAGGTCACAAGTCGTCCAGTGCCTATACCGGCGTACCTTCTCGGTTTGGAGCAACCCATGGCAAAGCGAGGAGTACGTGATCGCCAGGACATTGTCCCCTCGGCCCGCACTCTCGTACTCGATACCGACGGTCGTGCGCTGCCCTACTACGCTTACGAGGCTGAGTGTCGCACATCCGACGGTCGCCGTGATGCAGAAGAGCGACACGACAACAACAAGGCAGTTCATTCGTTGCTGCATTCGCGGCTGTTCCGGCTTGAGAGCCACTTCAGGCGCTTGGTCTGGGTGGCCGTCTGCGCCCATTCTTGGCCTTCTTCTTCGGGCCGCCGACTGCGCCAAGTAACCTCTGGACCGCCTCCTCCACCTGTTCCCGAACCATGTCGCGGATCACAGTGACCAGACTCTTCCGGCGCGGCATCCTACGTCCTTCGTCCCGACCCTCTCGATAATCGCCAATGCGAGAATGGTAGCGGTGGAGGCTATTGGCGAATATGAGCCCCAGCCCGTCAAAGGCAACCGCAGTGCTCGGGAGGTAGGACGGTCGCAGCGAGGGCGTCCGGCGGCTCCTGCGGGCGAATAGCGGGCATTCTCAGCGAAGCGTCGTGACGACGAGAGAAGTCGGCGCAGCGGCTCGGCTCCGACGAGGCGTCCTGGCGAAGTCAGTGCTTCCCGCCTCGACGCTCGGCTTGTTTGTTTCCAGCGTTTTGCTCTGCCTCGCACTCCGCAGCGATCTTCACCATCTCGGCTTGAAACTCCTTGTACTGCCCCATGGCCGACTCTTGCGCCTTCTTTCCGATATTCTCCTGCCACTGAGGGCCGACCTTCTTCGCTGCTTCGATGGCTCTCTGGCCCGCTGAAGACTTGTAGAATGCGAGTAGGGCGTCAACGTCTGCCTCGCTCAGATGTTCGGCCATCAAGTCTGCGTAGAAGTTGGTAGCCTCTGCCGCCGTGAAGGGGGGCAGGCTCGCCTCATAGAAGCGCTGGGAGGCGGCAACCATCCGCGTGTAGTAGGGATCGTTGTCTGCAAGGTTCAAGGCCGTACGATATTGCTCTAGCGCTTTCGAGGCGAGTTCCAGTGTCTGCTTCTTGTACACCTGAAGCTGCTGTTCAGCGATTTCCTCGCGCCCCTGAAGTGTCATGAGTTCGCCAAGCTTCGCCCTCTTAGAGGCATCGTCACCAAACAGGGGACGCGGTGATGTGAGCACGACCAAGGCATAGATCAGCAGCGTTGAGTTGGAAAGTATCTTGCGCATGCAGCATTCCTTCCTTTTAGCCTGTCCCTACGTAAACCACTTGCCCTAATCCAGAACACAATCCCCAAGAGAATCGTGACGATACCCATCGTAGCGAAGCCCCAAAGGACGGTGGACGGATGGGCATTCCACTCCCTCGGGTTATTGAGCCACCATCGCATCACTTCACTCATCTGTGCCCGCTTACCTCGGCCTGAAAGGTCACGGCGTGGCCTGATCCAGGGACCACCACGAATTCGTTGACCGCCAGGTTATTCATCGTGATTCTCGGGTCACTGTCTGGGGGATCGGGTACGGGACTTCACAAGTCACTCGTTGTTCTGGCGTGCCGTGCCGCAGCGCCAGCATTCGGTGAATTGGGGCTCAAGCTCTTCGCCGCAACTTGAGCAACGCCACGTACCCCTAAGGTATCGGGAGGACGCTCCCGACGTTCGTACTCCGCGATCAACAGGAGTGCTCTATCGAGTTGACTGTCATCGAGCACCCAGACAGAGGGACACGTGTCTGATGTCACGGGTAGTTCGCCACGTGCGCTGAAGAGTGCTTCCCCCCGTATCTCGGCCTCGATGCCCTGCGACGCCAGCAACCCCTTGAGGAAGTGGGCTTCAGTTGGGTGTCGTGCAACGTAGACCCTCCTCAAGCTCCACCTCCTGGGGCAACTTGGGTTGTGGGCGTCAGGCCGCCCTCTTCTTCGCCCGCGTCTTCCGCCCGAGCTTCTCCTCAATCGCCTCGACCACGAACTCCATGACCGCGATGTCATTCGTCACGCAGTGCAGCTTGAGCCGGCGGTGAAGCTCTTTCGGGATGCGCGTCGCCAACTGCGTCCACACCTCCTCGGCCTTCGCCATCTATGCCGCCTTCTTCTTCGACCCAGGTGGCCGCCCAGGACCACGCCGACGCCCGCGACGGCGGCGAACAGTCTTTGCCTTCGGGGCTGCGGGTGTCACCACGGCCTTCTTCGTGTGCGCCATCTTCTCCGCGACCGCCTTCGGTGGGCGACCGGGACCACCGGGGCGCCACGTGCCACGAGTCCTACGACGGCGACGGCGACCATTCTTCGGCTTCGTGGTCGGTGTCGAAATGCCGCCGAGCAACGACTGGATGGCGTTCCCGACCTCCTCCTGCACCAACCCCCGAATGACCGTCACAAAACTCTTCCGCCTCGGCATGACTGCCTCCTTCGGTGGTTGGGGATACTAGACAGCGGGCGACAGAGCAAAGGGCGCGCAGGTGGGCGACGACGGCGGGGGTAGGGGTCTTGCGGAGCGGGGGATTTTCGTGGTCGTAACGTGTGGGAGAGGGCCTGCGTTCTTTTGAAGGGGTCGTCGTGGGAGAGAACGGCCGAACGCCTCAGTTGTTGCTCGCCGCTACGCTCATCGCCCTGCTCCCGACTTTGCCGGCGTCGGCCCACCGGGTCCACATCACCTGCATCGACGGAGCTCTCGGCGCGGTCGAACAGAGCCGGGGCCACACGATGCGCGGCGTTCCCATCTGCGACGTGGACGGGAAGTGTGACAACGCCTGCACGTTCGCGCTCTGTCTCGCGCACTGCTTCAAAGGGAGCCCGTGCATTACCTGCCCGCAGCACATCCCGGTGCCATCGCGCGTGAGACGTGTCGTGCGGGATCGGGTCATCCACACGACCTACGTCCTTCGCTGCCTTCCACATCCGAACGAGATGCCCTGCACGACCACAGGCACGACGATCTCAGCGACGACGCAATGAACTACGCGCCGGAGTCTTCTATGTTCTACCGGTTCGCCCTGATCGTGGTCGTCGGCGGGTTCCTTCTCGTTCCCGCCGTGCCTACCTGGGCGCGCCGCGTGGATTGCGTCGATGGGCAGACGCCGCCCCGACAAGCGGTCCAGTGCGATGTTGATGGTGAGGTCAACGGGGTCTGCACCTTCCTGCGATGTCGGCCGTGTCGGTTGTGTGTTCCTCCCATCCCGGTCTTCTTCTGCAACAACAAGCATCCTATCGTGGTGCCGGTGGGTAGGTATCGCATCCATGGAGGATTACGGTTGCATTGCCTCTCAGCGACGACCAGCACGATGCCCGCGCCTGGGTAGCCGCCCGTGTGATCCAGAGGCTGACCGGCTCGGGGACGAGGAGCCTCCTACGGTAGCCCGCAGAGGGACGGAAAAGACCCGTGCAGGGATTTTGGTGGGATCCGGGGGGCATGATATTGGCGATTTTCGGAACAGGTTTTTTGGAGCACGGGTGAGACAGAAGCGCTCGGGAACCACGCGAGCCCGAACGACCTCCTGCATGAGGGCGAGCGGCGAACCCTGTGAACTAACTAAATGGTAGAAGTGCAGACGGACTCCCCGCCGATCGTCCGCCTGGAGGGCCTCCGGATGAGCTTCGGCGCGAACGAGGTGCTCAAGGGCATCGACCTCGAGGTTCCGGCGGGCCGCGTTCTCGGCTACCTCGGGCCGAACGGCGCAGGCAAGTCGACCACCGTCAAGATCCTCATCGGCATGCTGACGGGATTTCGAGGTTCGGTCACGGTCTGCGGCTTCGACGTCGCCAAGGAAGCGCTCGAGGTGAAGCGGCGCATCGGGTACGTTCCGGAGGCCGGGGCGCTGTACGAGGCCTTGACGCCTCTCGAGTATCTCTCCCTGGTTGGGGGTCTCCACGGTCTCGGGGAGAAGGAGCTGACCGAGAAGGCGTTCGCGCTCCTGAAGCTCTTTGGCCTGCGCGATCAGGGAGAGGTCCGGATGACGACCTTCTCCAAGGGGATGAAGCAGAAGGTCCTGATCATCGCCGGCCTGATCCACAACCCGGAGCTCGTCTTTCTCGACGAGCCGATGTCGGGGCTGGACGCCAACGCCACCGTCATTCTGAAGGAGCTGATCACCAGCCTCGCGAAGGCCGGAAAGACCGTCTTCTACTGCTCGCATCTGATGGACGTCGTCGAGCGAGTCTGCGACCGGATCACGATCATCGACGGCGGGAGGATCATCGCCGACGGCACCTTCGAGGAGCTGAAAGCCAGGGTGGCGGATGCGTCGCTGGAGAAGATCTTCACCCAGCTCACCCGCAAGGAGGGTCAGGACGGCGTGGCCGCGGATTTCCTGAGGGTCATCCAGGGATAGAGGCGGCCGTTCCCGCGCAGATGATCCCCTTCCTGCTCGCGATGTTCGACCGAGTCGCCTGGGCCGTCCGAATGACCGGGGCCGACTACGGCCAGTTCCGGACGATCCTGGCGGCCAAGCTGACGCTCGACAACCGGCGCCAGACGCTCGCTCGGTTCAGTCAGCAGGAGACGAGCCAACCAAAGGGACTCCTCGCATCCCTCGGGTTCTTCGTCTTCATGGGAGCATTCGTTTCCTTCGTCTTGCTGGCACGCGTATCGCCGCTCGTGGCGTTCACCGTCATCTTCACGTTCATCATGTTCATGCTGGCGATGTCGCTCATCGCGGATTTCAGCGCCGTCCTCCTGGATACCGTGGATCTGATCGTCCTCGGACCCCGGCCCGTTTCCGGGCGAACGATCCTGGTCGCCCGGCTGGCTCACATCTGCACCTACCTCGGGCTGCTCGGAATCAGCTTGTCGGCCGCGACCATGGTCGTCGGCGCGTTCCAGCTGCATCCGCTCTTCCCCCTCCCGTTTCTGGCGATTCTCTCTGCGGCCATCGCGCTCGTCGTCGTCTTCGTGAGCGTGTTTTATCTCGTGGCCCTGCGCTTCACCGATGGGGAACGCTTCCGCGACATCGTCCTCGTCTTCCAGATCGGCATGTCCGTGTTCGCGATCGGCGCATATCAAATCCTTCCGCGGGTCGTCGACTTCAACGTCCTCGAACGAGTGGGCCTGTCCGGCGCGTGGTGGGCCGTTCTCTATCCGCCGGTCTGGTTCGCCGCGCCGTTCGAGCTGCTCTTCGGCCACTCTTTCCCTCGCGCGTGGATCCTGACGGCCGCAGCGCTCGTCCTGCCGGTCGTCGGTCTCTGGTTCGTCGTTCGGGTGCTGTCTCCGAACTTCGGCCGAATGCTCGTGAAGCTTCAGGAACAGTCCCCGCAAGCCGAGGGCCTAGCGACACGGATCGGGCGTCGCGGTGGGTTGAAGTCGCTCCTCGGACGCGCGACGACGGGTTCGGCGGAGGAGCGGCTGGGATTCGATCTATCCTGGATCCTCGCAGCCCGGGACCGACCGTTCAAGCTGCGCACCTACCCCTCGATCGTGTTCTGCCTCTTGTTCCCCGTCATCATGCTCTCCCAAACCGATAGAGGCCTTGCGGGGGTTACTGACCGGATGCTTCAACCCGGCGGCTACCTGCTGGGGCTGTACGCGACCGCGCTCCTGCTCCCGATGGTCCTGAGCCAGATCGGCTTCTCGGCCGAGTTCGAGGCGGGTTGGATTTACCACGCTCTCCCCGTCGCCGTACCCGGCCGGGTGCTCCGGGGGAGCACCAAGACCGTTCTGCTTCGCTTCGGGCTGTTGCTCTTCGGCATCGCCGCCGGCGTGCTGTTCGCACTCGTCGGATGGGATATCGTCCCGCACGCGATCCTGGCCGCCTGCCAGACGTGGACGATCACAGTGATCTCGTCCCTCGTCGATGCGCCGCGGCTTCCCTTCTCCGAGAGCCTCACGATGACACGGTCGGCCGGCGCGTTCGGGCGCAATCTACTCATGCTGCTTCTCCCCGCGGGCGTCGGATTCGTCCACTACGGTCTCGCGAGAATACCTCACGCCGTGCCGGTGGCGATCGTGCCGGCCTTCGTTCTGGCCCTCTGGATGACGAGACGCTACGAAGCCCTCGATTGGGCGACGTTCGAGAAGTCAGGCGCGTACCCTGCGTCTCCGACGGCCCCGCGCATCACGCCTACTGCCCGCCGGTCAGCAGCGCCAGCAGTCTCGGATTCGGGAGCGCCAGCCCGCCCCACACGAACGCCGTCTCGTAAACTGGGAAGAGGGCATGCGTCGCGAGCGAATCCCGGTGAAGGTCGTTTAAGTCCGCCGCTGGCCAGGCTGGGCGCCGAGGACGCGGTCGGCCTCGCGCAGCAACAGCTCGATGAGGGAGCCGAGCCAGGAGAGCACCTCGGCCGCGCCGTCGAGCGGCAGCGCCTCGATTTCGTCCGCGAGCCGACGTAGCTGCCCCGCGATGGCGAGACGGGCCGCTTCCAGGCTGGCGCGAATCTCTTTCGGGCTATCGACGTACATGCCGGTCTCGCTCCCACGGCGTGCTGGAGTTCATCATCGAATCCGGGGGATCAGTCAGTCTCGAAAAAGAAATCCTGTGGGAGGCGTATGGCTTGGACGTGTGCCCCACCCGCAACGTGCTCGACGGCTCAGGGATGACAGCGGTGGCCTGAAAGGTGCAGCATCTCACCGAACAGAAATGCGGTCTTACCCGGCAGAGAATAACACTCATAGCTCGCGTCGATACTGGGCGGGTGGATGGCCGGGCCGATGTAATAGCAGATGAGCTTGCGGCTTGCGGGCTCGAACTGCCCGGCCACCTCGACCTCGGTAATAAGGTACGTGTCGCTGAACAAGCCGTGCCGTCCGGGGCATCCAGGGCCACGGCAATGGAACGGGCCTGCGGCTACCGCACCTGGGAGTACGGGCGGGGGCACTCGCGCCACAGCGCGAAAGATACCCGACATGCCCGCGTCTGACGTGATGGTCCCTTCCCACCTAACGCACGATGCATGCGCCAGCGCTGGGCCG
>QHVD01000233.1 GCA_003222235.1 Gemmatimonadota bacterium
CTAAATCGGGGGGACCCGCCCCTGTAGCATATGTCTCATGTCCGCTGGTCCGAAAGACGGGGAGGACTTCCGGTGGAGTGCTCCCCGTCTTTCGGACCAGCGGACATGAGACATATGCTACAGGGGCGGGTCCCCCCGATTTAGGACCATCAAGACGTGCAACTGAGCAGTCGGTTGGGGCTAGGGATGAAGGACCCTCCTCGGTGATGTTCGGCGGGCGGGCGATTGGCTAAGCTGCGATGGGGCCGCTCGGTGTTGTAGTCCGTCCGCCAGTGGTCGAGAATCTGCTGGGCCTCGGCGATCGAGGCAAACCAATGTTGCGAGAGACACTCGCGTCGCAGCGAGCCATTGAAGGCCTCGATCAAGCAGTTGTCTCCCGGTTTCCCGGGTCGACTGAAGTCGAGCTGGACATGATTCCAGTACGCCCAGGCATCGAGCGCCCGCGAGGTGAACTCCGTCCCGTTGTCCACGGTGATCCAGCGCGGCAACCCGCGCTGCGCGCCGACCGCCCGCAGCACCAGGGCGACGTCCTCCCCGCGGAAGCGGGGCTGGGCCACGAGGGCCAAACTCTCGCGCGTATAGCTGTCGATCAGCGTCAGCACGCGGACGAGCCGCCCGTCGGCCAAGGTGTCGTGCATGAAATCCATCGCCCAGACTTCGTTCGGCCGGGTCGCGCTGCGGCGAGGCCCGCGCGGCACCGCACGCCGTCGGCGACGCGGCCGCTTGCGCCGCAACTGCAGCTCTTCCGCACAGTACAGGCGGTAGATCCGCTTGGGATTCACGGCCCAGCCCTCGCGGCGCAGCACCGTGTGGAGCCGGCGGTAGCCGTAGCTCACCCGGACCGCCGCGAGCTCCCGGAGGCGCCGCCGCAGTGCGTCCTGGGGCGGCCGAGTGCTCTGGTACGTGAGCAACGAGCGCCACACCCCGGTCGCCCGGCACGCGCGGCGCGTCGAGACCCGGAAGGCCTCGCGCACCCACGTGACCCAGCTCCGCCGCTGCGCCGGGGTCACAATTTTTTTCGCAAGGACTCCTGCAGGATCTGCTTGTCCAGCGTGAGATCGGCGACCACGCCCTTCAAGCGGCGATTCTCGTCCCGGAGCTGGCGCAGCTCCCGGAGCTCGCTCACGCCCAGGTCGCCAAACTTCCGCTTCCAGCGGTAGAACGTGGCCTCGGCGATCTCGAGCTTCCGGCAGATGTCCGCCACCGGCGTCCCCGCTTCGACCTGCCGCAAGGCGAGGGCGATCTGCTCCACACTGAACCGACTCGTCCGCATCGGACTGTGCCTTCCCGGCTCCGTCCGGGAGCCATCGGCCCAGCCCGCAACCTACCGCTTTCTGTTAGTCCTCGGTGGTCCTACTATCAGGGAGCCCCGCCGACGGCACTCAGTTGGCCTTGAGCACGGCCTCGATGAAGCTCAGCGTCTTGGTCTCGACCCACTCGGGGGACACCGCCTCCACCCCGATCGTCCCGATGCGGTCGGTGCTGGTCGTGATCACCTTGACCTTCGTGGCCGCCGGTCTGATGTCCCGCTGAACCGCGATGCCGCGCCGCGGATCGTACCTGAACACGAGCATCGACGCGAGCGCGGTTCCCCCGCGGGCGCGCGGCGCGAAAGACAGCGTCACGCTCGGATACGCGTCTCCAGTGTTTGTGTGGTCCAGGAGTGACGCCTCGTGTCCCGCGCTCTGCAGCTCGGCCATGAAGTCCTGCAGCACGGACCGCACAACCTTCTGGAGGCGGTCTCCGCACGCCAGCCTCCGTTGCTCCGCCTCATCGTGGACGGGCTTGGATTCGGCGTGCGCCGTCGCCGCACGCTCCTCGTAGGTCTTCAAGAGGGAACGTAGCTTCTCCAGGCTCTTGCCAATCATACGCGGTCCCGGTAGGTGGCCGCCGGAGACGATACCGCGCACCGGCGTTCGAGCAGCGGTATCCCGTCGAAACGAACCACCCCGGCCGAGCCGACTCTCGGTCCGGGGCGCGGTGGTGGGAGCATGCTCGGGCCCACCATAATGGTGTCCCCGGACCGGCGCAAGATGGCACGCGCCTTGGGGCGGGCGCTTACGCGCCCTCACGACGGCCTGAAGACCAACTCCGTCGTTATCGCGACCGCCGGGTGCAGCGATCGATACACCGGACAGAACTTCGCGAACATCCCATGTACCCGCTCCGCAGTCACCTGGTGCTCCGCGGGCGCCCGCAGACTCATCCGGACGTGAATTCGCCGGATGACGAGCACGTTGTCCTCGGTCAGTTCGATTTCACCGACCGCTTCGCCGGTCAGCCGCTCGCCGTCAGCCCTGATGTCGCGCGCCTCCAGCGCGCCCCCGAAGGTCCCCGTCAGTCAGCCGGCCGCGGCGGCGACGACGTAGTCGAGCGTCGTGGCGCGCGGCTCGAAGGCGGCGGGGGCGACCTTGTAGTGCTCGGCGACCGCCCCGTGGACGCCGAAGACGACCGGCTGCGCCTCGCCTGGGAGGTAGGCGCGCCGGACGGGCCCTTTCACCCGTTCTACCCGGACATGCGACCGATACACGACGTCGGACACTGTCGCGCTCCTCTAGTGTTCGCGCGCTCAGAGAGAGCGCGCTCTTGACCCCCGTTCCCCTCTCCGCGACGCGGAGAGGGGCCACGAGCTGAGGTGCGTCGAGCACGGGCGAGCAGCCCGGCGCGAGGAAGGTGCGTTGATCACAAGACCCCCTCAAGAGTCCCGACGGGGATTATTGGACGCCCTGAAGGGCGCCCTCGGCCCGAGCGCGTCCTGAAGGACGCTGGTGCGCCGCCGTCCTTCAGGACGGACCCCGCGGCCGAGGCCGGGCTTCAGCCCGTGCGATCACCCGTCCCAACCCCTCAACGACCTTTTCCAGGATCCGGTTAATGGTTGCGCTTGCCCCAGCGGGGCAGTGCCGGCAGTCACCGGCACGTTCAGACTATCCGCCCCCGGTGACAAAGTTCCCGCTCGCCGTCCGCGCCGGAGTCATGATGCCGTTGCCGGAATTCGACGTGGCGCGGCCGCAGCGCATCATCACCCGTCTCGCTAGAGCCGGAACAGATAGCTCAACTTCAGGAAGAATCCGTCGCCGCTTCGGCCCAGCCCGCGGAAACGGAACGCCGCGGCCTCCGTCAGGCTGCTGCCGTAACCCGCGAACAGCACGGTCCCCGGGGTCGGCTGATAGGACAGCAGCCAGTCCACGCGCAGGTCGTTGCTCGCGCGCGCGGTCGCGCGGGTGTACGTGTTGGTCGCGGGATCGCGGATGAGAATGGGGTCGTTGGTGCGCGAGTCGTCGCGCAGCGAATCCTGAAACTGCGCATCGTACTGTCCGACGAGCCGTACGAAGAGCGGGCGCGCGACCTGATACTCGACCTTGAGCCGCGGAATGCGGCGCATCCCGACCGTGCTGCCGTCCGTCTTGCGCACGTACTGCTGCGCCACGTAACTCGCGGCCACCCGCAGCTGCTCGGTGGGCCGCCAATTCGCCGTTCCGTTGACGATGAGCACGCGCGCCGGCGCCCACTCGAAGAAGTTCTCGTCCTGGATGGCGGGGAGCACGAGCAGGTTGGCGTCGAACCGAGCGAACTGCGGCGTCGTCGCGCTGAACACCAGATCGAGGTTGGCGATGTGCGGCGTCCCGACGAACGGGACCGTGTCGGTCCCCGCGGGGGTGCGCCGCTCGACGGCGTAGCTCGCGTACAGCCCCGGGTCGTACCCGAACGACTCGAAGAACACGCTGGCGCCGAGCACCCACCCACCGCGCAGGCGCAAGGCACTGTTGACGTGCAGCTCCCGGTCGGTCGGCGGCAGCCCCCGCACGAACCGCGCGTAGTCCCACCGCCCGAAGAGCAGTAGATCCCCGGTCCAGCTCTCCAGCGCCGCTCCCCGGCGCCCGTAGAGCGTGAGCCGGTGATCCACGGTCCCGCTCGCGATGCCGGCGCGCGCGATGAAGCCGCTCTGGTCCTGGAAGTCCGGGTGGAGGGCACTGAGGCTGTAATGAGCGCCGACGCTCCGCCCGTTGCGGTCGAGGGACGCCTCCCACAGCGGGCCACTCGTCGCCGCGCCGGCCGCCCGCGTGAAGCTCTCGGCGCCCTGGACAGCGACCGTGTAGATGCGGCCGCGGCGAGCCGGTTGTAGTCGTCTCCGTCCACTTTGTCGGTGAGAACGATCCCGCCGGTGACCCGGTCGCGCACGTCGCGGCGCAGGCGGACCATGGCATAGGCCGGCTCGCTGCCCGAGACGGACGCGCTGCGGTCATCGAGCCCGAGGAGCGCCGCCACCGTGGTGCCGGCGGTCTTGCCCGTGAGCTTGAGGGCGCCGACCGGACGGAGCAGGCGGCGCGTGTAGATGAGCCGGTTGGGGGTGTCGAAGTACTCCATCCCCTCGAGAAAGAAGGGGCGCTTTTCCGGGAAGAACAGGGCGACTCTCGGGTCGAAGGAAATCTGACCGGCGTCCGCCTCGACCTGCGAGAAGTCGGGGTTGGCCGTGCCGCCGAGCGTCAAGTTGTTCGTGACGCCCCAGCGCACCGTCGCGCCGAGCTGCGGGTTCCCCGCCTCGTAGCGCCACCCTGGGGTGGCCGGCGCGCCGTCCACCCGTTCTGTGGTCTCGGGAGTGACATCGAGCACGAGGCCACGCCGCAGGCCCGTGAGCCCGGTGAGGGTCCCGGACTGGGCCAGGAACGAGGCGCTCCCCCGGCGGGCCGGCGCCCACGTGTCCAGGTAGCCCGAGTGCTGCACCTGCCGGAGGATGCTGAGACCCCAGATCTGCTCGTTTCGGGGCTGGTAGCGAATGCTCTTGAACGGGATGCGGATCTCCACCTCGTAGCCGTAGTCGGTGACCCGGCCCTTCGATTCGTAGACGAAATCCGCGCTGAGATCCACGGTGTCCCGCACGGCGCCGAGGTTGCCCGTCAGCCCGGCGATGCGACTCTGCATGCCCTCGCTCAGCGTGCCGTCCGCCTGCACGCCGAACGGGTTCGCCCCGAACACCAGCGCCTGGCGATGGTCGTTGAAGGTGTCGATCAGGATTTGCACGTTGTCGTCGGTCGCGATCTTGTCGCGGTCGGCGAGCGACGCGTGCACCGCGCCGTGCGTCTCGAACGCCCGCACGCCGAAGTAGATGGCCGTCGCCGAGTACCACACCAGCACCTGCGTCGAGTCCTCGGCAGGACGTCCGTCCGCCGGGGCGTACTGCGAGAAGCCGGTCAGGACGGCCGCGCCGTTCCACACCGGCTCGTCCAGTGCGCCGTCGACGGCGATCAGCGCCTCGAAATGGGGGACCCGCACCTCAACCGCCCCTGCGATCCCGGAGTAGATCGCGGGCTCGGTCGGGCCCTGCAGCACGATCGCGAGGAGCGCAAGCAGAGGGCGTCGCCTCGCCCGTTACTGCGACGCCGTATCGGCGCCCGACGCGCCCGGCAGGAAACGGTCCAAGCGTCGCATATGCCGGCCGGCGCGGAGCGTGTCAAGCGGGGCGGGGCTGCTGCCCGACCTGTGAGGCGCGCGCTCATCGGCGGCGACGGGGCGATCGTTGCAATGGACGCGTGGCATCAGTGACCCGCACGCCTGTGAGGAGGGTCACGGAGCCCTTGGCAACACGTCAACTGCGGCGACTGTCATTCTGCACAAAACTGCACGCGCGAACCGTTCCCGCGTCGGCGCTGTAATAGGTAACATGTCGGATGTCGGGTGTCGCGTCGCGTTCTACTCTCACGACACGATGGGGCTCGGGCACATGCGCCGGAACCTGCTGCTCGCGCAGGTGCTCCAGCGCTCGCAGGTGCGGGCCGTCGTGTTGCTGATCGCGGGCGCGCGGGAGGCGGGCCTGGTCACGGCCGCCACCGGCGTGGACTGCGTGGCCCTGCCCTCGCTGCACAAGGACGAGCTCGGGCAATATCATCCCCGCCACATGGCGATTTCCCTGGCCGAGCTCCTGGCGCTGCGGGCCAAGATCGCGCTCGCCGCGCTCGAGGCTTTCGCCCCCGACGTCCTGATCGTGGATAACGTGCCGCGTGGAGCCGGGCGCGAGCTGGACTCGGTGCTGGAGTCGGTCCGAGCCAGAGGACGCACGCGTCTCGTGCTCGGGCTGCGGGACGTGCTCGACGATCCCGCCACGCTCCGCGACGAGTGGGCCCGCGCGCAGAATGAGGACGCGATCCGCCGCTATTATCACGCCGTTTGGGTCTATGGCGACCCCGCCGTCTACGATCCCGTGCGCGAGTACGGGTTCGCGCCCGATGTGGCGGCGAAGGTACGCTACACCGGCTACTTCGACGCGCGGGCGCGGCTTCCGTTCGGAGGGGCCGACGGCGACGCCTCAATTCGGCCGCCGCAGCTGGCGCGCGGTGCGCTCACGCTTTGCCTGGTGGGGGGCGGGCAGGACGGCGCCCGGCTCGCGGAGACCTTCCTGCAAGCGGAGCTCCCGCCGGACGCGAGCGGCCTGGTGGTGACGGGTCCATCCATGCCCGCCGACATGTGGCAGCGCTTGACCGGCCACGCCGCCGGACGCCCGCACCGGCGAGTGGTGCCGTTCCTGCTCGAGCCTACCCGGCTCCTGCAACGCGCGACTCACGTCGTGACCATGGGCGGCTACAACACCGTCTGCGAAGTTCTTTCGTTCGCCAAGCCGGCCCTGATCGTGCCCCGCGTCGAACCGCGGCAGGAGCAGCTCATCCGCGCGGAGCGCTTCCGCGCGCTGGGGCTGGTGGATATGCTCCATCCCCGGGACTTGAGTCCCGCGACCTTGACGGCCTGGCTCGCCGCCGGACGGACAGAAGTGCAGCCGGCGCGGGAGCGGATCGATTTCAACGGGCTGATGCGCGTGCCGCGACTGCTGGAGGAAGTCCTGGGACGGCGCCCCCCGCTCTCTGCTCGCCGCCGGCGCCGCGCCGAGGTCCACCGTGCGGCGAACGGGCGGCGCGGCGACCGGGTGGAGGCCTAGAGATGGCGCAACCGCCGAGCCTGCGCGACTCCCTGCCCGGCTTGGGACGGCTGCTGCGGCGCTTCTGGCCGTACGTGCGGCGCGAGCGCCGGCTGGTCACTGCCTCGCTCGTCGCGCTCTACGCCGAGATCGGCCTCCGGCTGCTCGAGCCCTGGCCCCTGAAGGTGGTGCTGGATCGCATCCTCGCCCCCTCCACCGCCCACGGCCACGCCGGCTCCGGGCTCCACCTGCTCCGCGACGTCGATCCCGCCACGCTCCTCATGCTCTCGGCGCTCGCGGTGATCGGCTTCGCCGGACTGCGGGCGCTCGCCGCCTACTACAACACCGTGGGCTTCGCCCTGGTCGGCAACCGCGTGCTCACGGCCGTGCGTAGCGAGCTGTACAGCCACCTCCAGCGGCTCTCGCTCTCGTTTCACACGCGAGCGAAGAGCGGCGACCTGATCGTGCGCGTGATCGGCGACGTCGGCTTCCTGCAGGACGTCACCGTGACGGCGTTCCTGCCGCTGCTCGCGAACGCGCTCACCCTCGTGGGCATCGCCGCCGTGATGCTCTGGCTCAACGCCCCGCTCACGCTCCTCGCCCTGGCGACCGGACCGCTGTTCTGGGTGTGCACGACGCGGCTCAGCCGGCGCATCCGCGATACGGCCCGCCGGCAGCGCCAGCAGGAGGGTGCGATGGCTGCCACCGCGGCCGAGTCGATCGGAGCGGTCAAGGTGATTCACGCCCTCTCGTTGGAAGGGTCGTTCGCCCGCGTCTTCACCGGCCAGAGCCGCAAGAACCTGGCGACGGGCGCCTACGCCACGCGCCTGGCGGCCGGGCTGGAGCGCACGGTGGACCTGCTCATTGCCGTCGCCACGGCGCTGACGCTGTGGTTCGGCGCGAGGCTCGTGCTGCGCGGTGCAATGACCCCGGGCGACCTGGTCGTGTTCCTCGCCTACCTCAGGAATGCCTTCCACCCGGTGCGGGACTTCGCCAAGTACACCGGGCGCCTCGCGAAGGCATCCGCCGCGGGGGAGCGCGTGCTCGATGTCCTGGACCGCACGCCCGACGTGCGGGACCTGCCTGGCGCGGTGCCCGCACCGGCCTTCCGCGGGGCGGTGCGGTTCGACCGCGTCAGCTTCGCGTACGAGCCGGGCCGGCCCGTGCTGGAGGAGATCGACTGCGAGATCTTGCCGGGACACCACGTCGCGCTCGTCGGGCCGTCGGGGAGCGGGAAATCCACGCTCGTGAGCTTGATCCTCCGGCTCTACGACCCGACGGCGGGTCGCGTCCTGATCGACGGGCGGGACATCCGCGACTACGCGCTCGCATCGCTACGCCCCCAGATCAGCGTCGTTCTCCAGGACAGCCTCCTCTTCGCGACGACGATCCGGGACAACATCGCCTACGGGGCGTCGGGAGGGCCGTCCCCGCCCCCGGCCGAGGCCGTCGAGGCGGCCGCCGGCCTCGCCAACGCTCACGCGTTCGTCGCGGCCCTGCCGCAGGGGTACGACACGGTGGTCGGCGAGCGTGGCGTGACCCTCTCGCACGGGCAGCGCCAGCGGATCGCGATCGCCCGAGCCGCGATCCGCCGGGCACCCATCGTGGTGCTCGACGAACCAACGACGGGGCTCGACAAGGAAAACGAATGGGCGGTGATCGAGGCCCTGGAGCGCCTGGTGGCGGGCTGCACCACCTTCCTGATCACGCACGACCTGCGGCTCGCCGCGCGAGCCGACCTGATCCTTTACCTGGACGCAGGAACCGTGCGTGAGCGCGGCACGCATGCGGCGCTGCTGCGGGCGAACGGGCGGTATGCGGCCCTGTACCGCATGCAGGCGGACGCCCCGGTGCGCTACGATGCCGTCACGGCCTGAGGCGAATCCGGTGAGTCGTCAGCGTACGATCGCCTATCTGGTCAAGGCGTGGCCGAGGCTGTCGGAGACGTTCATTCTCAACGAAATCGTCTCCCTCGAGCGGCGCGGGGTGCCTATCCGCATCTTCTCGACCAAGGAGCCCGACACCGGGCCGGCCCACTCCGAGATCGCGCAGGTTCGAGCCGAAGTGACCTACCTCGCCTTGCGGCAGCACTGGAAGCAGGCGGCAGTTGCGAATCTTCGTGGGCTCGGCCGGCAGCCCCGCCGATACCTGCATGTGCTCTTCGAGGTGACGGAGAGGGCGATCCGCCAGCGCCGCTTCGCCGCCCTGAAGCATTTCTTCAAGGCGGCGTACCTCGCCGACATCCTGCGGTACAAGCCGGCGGATCATCTCCACGCGCACTTCGCCTCCGCACCCACTATGGTGGCGATGTTCACCCACCAACTCTGCGGCATTCCGTACAGCTTCACGGCGCACGCGAAAGACATCTATGTCGCCCCTCCCGCAGTATGCAAGCTCGAGCGCGCCCGGGCGGTGGTGACGTGCACGCAGTACAACCGCCGCTTCCTGATGGACCAGTTCGGCCCTCTGTGCGACGGCAAGGTGCATTGCATCTATCATGGGCTCGACACTTCGCGATTCAGGTTCCGCTTGTCCGGGAAGGCCGATTCGGGCGAGCCGCTGATCCTTTCGGTCGCGAGGCTCGTCGAGAAGAAGGGACTGGCCGACTTGATCACGGCGGCCGCGATGCTTCGAGACCGAGGCCGGTCCTTCCGGCTGGAGATCGTCGGCGATGGCCCCCTGCGTCACACCCTCGAGGCTCAGGTGGAGCGACTGGGACTGGGGGACCGCGTCGCGCTGCCCGGCGCCCAGTCCCACGACCTCGTGCGACGCGCCTACCAGCGAGCGGCCGTCTTTGCGCTTCCCTGCGTCATCGCCTCCAACGGCGATCGTGACGGCATTCCGAACGTCTTGCTCGAAGCGATGGCGAGCGGCGTGCCGGTCGTATCGACGCCGGTGTCGGGGATTCCCGAGCTGATCGAATCGGGAGTCGACGGCCTCCTCGTCCCGCCGAAGAGCCCGCCGAGGCTGGCCGAGACGCTCGATCGGCTGTTGGCTTCGCAGGGCTTGCGCGAGCGCCTGGCCTGCGCCGCGCGGGCGAAGATCGAATCCTCGTTCTCGCTCGAGACAAGCGCGGACCGGCTGCTCGCGGTTTTTGCTCTTGTCACAGGCGAGTCTTCATCCGCCGGTCGTCCCTCGCCCGGCCTCGCGGGCTCAGGCCGAACCAGTCGGACCGGCGCTCCGGTGCGATGAAGATCGTGTACCTGTGCCTCGACCGGGGCATCGACCTGTCCGGCTTGAAGGGCGCGTCCATTCACGTCCGGTCTTTGGTTCGGGCGCTGGCGGAGCTCGGGCACGATGTGCTCGTGATCGGCACCAAGGTGGGCTCGCCGGACGCATTCGAAGCCGCGACCGGGGCCACGGTCGTCAGAGCGCCGCTGGCCGGGTGGAACGAGGCCCTAGGTCGCGGGATCACCGCCGCTAACCGATGGCTGGGCCGAGGCCCCGGCCGTGGCCGCGACGTCGTGCAGGGGTTGCATAACACGGAATTCTCGCGGGTGGTGGAGGAGAGCGCGGCGCGCCTGCAGCCGAGCTTCGTGTATGAGCGCTACAGCCTGTGGGGAGCGGCCGGAGAGCGCCTGGCGCGGAAGTGGTCGATCCCACTCGTACTGGAGGTGAACGCCCCGCTCACCGATGAAGAGCAGCGCTACCGCGAGGGGCTCGCCTTCCCGTCGCTCGCACGCTGGGCCGAGCGGCGGATCTGGCGCCGCGCGGACCTGCTGGTCGCGGTGTCTCAGGCGCTGCAGAGGCACGTTGAGAGAGCCGGGGTGGTGCCCGGAAAGGTCCGCCTGCTTCCGAACGCGGTCGACTCCAGGCTGTTCCAGGCAGGAGACAGCGAGCAGGTTGCGCTTCGCAGCCGGTTGCGCCTCGACGGCCGGTTCGTCGTCGGGTTTACAGGTAGCTTCAAGGTGTGGCACGGAGTCGACATCTTGCTCGAGGCATTCGGACGATTGCATGGTGAGGACGGCTCGGCTCACCTACTCCTCGTCGGCGACGGGCCCATGCGGGAGGGTCTGGAGCGAGACACGCGGCGACTGGGGCTCGAGGGAGCAGTGACCCTCGCCGGCGCCGTGCCTCACGAGGAAGTCCCCCGCTACCTGGCGGCGATGGACGTCGCGGTCGCTCCCTACCCGGCGCTCGGGGACTTCTATTACTCGCCGCTGAAGCTGTATGAGTACATGGCGGCCGGCCGGCCCGTCGTGGCGAGCAGGATCGGGCAGGTGGCCGATGTCGTCCGCGACGGCGTCACAGGGCTCTTGTACGAGCCCGGCAACGGGGAGGAGCTGCTGCGATGCCTTCGCCGATTGCGGAGTGACCGGCGTCTGAGAGCAGAGCTGGGGGTCAACGCCCGGCTCGCGTGCGAGGAAAATACCTGGAGCCGGAGCGCGGCGCGGGTCGTGGAGTGGGTCGAACCGCTGCGCGACCGCAAGACGCTCGTCCACGCGGCCGCATGGAGCGAAGCGTGAGAGCGGGCCCGAACGCCATGCTGAATGTTGCCAACGCGGTCTCCGGACGGGAGAAACTGGCGGGAGTCCGCCGGCTCTTGTTCGGCGTCAAGGCCGAGCGACTGTTCCGGCAAACGCTGAGCGCCCTGCTGGGCAACGAGAGCCTGGTTGGGCCATGCCACCTGTGTCATGTGAGGTTCAAGCCCGGGCACAAGCTGACGGCGTATTACGATGTCTCGGTCGAAGGGCACGGCAGCCGGCCGGTGGCCGCGATCTGGCGAGGGCGTCCAGGCGGATCCCGGCGGCAGGCGCAGGACCAGCTCTTCGCCATCCACGCCGATGCTGCGGCGCGCGGGCTGCTCGCGCCGTTTCGCGCCCTCGCGGCGGAATCCCCCGAGCGGCACCTGCAAGTCCAGGTCGCTCCGTTGGACCTCGATTTCCCCCAGCTCGTGCGGGTGTTCGACCGGCGCTACGCCATCGAGAGGCTTGGCGCCGCCGGCGATGCATCCTGGGACGCGCCGGATGAGTCCTTCACTCGCCGCACGGGAGTCCGATTCATCCGCTACCGACCCGGCCTCCGCCACCTCGTCAGATACGAGCCGCCGAGCCGCGGAAAGGTCGCCCCGGTATTCGCAAAGCTCTCTCCCCCGCATGACAGTGCGCGCGCCTTCCGCGTGTCGACCGCCCTGCACCACTGGCTCGCGAGCGAGCGCACACCGGTCACGTGCCCGCGGCCCCTCGCCTTCAGCGCCGCCGACTCCGCGGTGCTGTATCCGGAAGTGGCGGGGCTCCCGCTGGTCGAGCGTCTGCGGCAACCGAGTCAAGATGCAATGCAGTGGGTGAGGCGCGCCGGTGAAGCGCTCAGCGTCTTGCATCGCGCGCCGCAGTCCGTAACCGAGGGGCTGGCGCTCCACGATTTCAGCAGCGAGCTCGACGTGATCGAGCAAGCCAGCGCCTTCCTGCACGCCCTCCTGCCCCGCGCGGGAGCCACGATTCGCGCGCTCCTGGAATCCGCCCGAGAGCTCCACCCCATGTTGCCGGAGGAGCCCCCGACCGGCACGCACGGTGACCTGAAGGTCGAGCATCTGTGGGTCACCGAATCCGGGCTGACGGTGATCGACTTCGACACCTGCGCTCTTTCCGATCCCGCGCTCGACCT
>QHVD01000234.1 GCA_003222235.1 Gemmatimonadota bacterium
TCCTCGCCCTTGAGTACTTCCGTCTCAACGAGCTCGCCCAGCTGCAGGCGACGCGCGACGAATGCGCGAAAACGGTGTACGGATTATTGAGAAAGCTGCCCGACGGTCCGAAGCAACCTGGCCGCTAACGACGGACAACCGCTTGCGGCTTACGGCTTACGGCGGCTGGCTCCTGTTGTGTCAGGCAATGTATCGTTCCCAGCCCCCACACCAGATCCACGGCGTGTATCCCCACCACCGGCCGATCTGCGAACAGCTCGGCGAGGATCCCCAGCGCGATCCGATCGTTGGGATCGTTGAACGTCGGCACCAGCACGGCGGCGTTCGCGATGTAGAAGTTTGCGTAGCTCGCCGGGAGCCGCCGGCGGTCGAAGAAAAGGGGCGTGGGCATCGGCAGCGGAACGACCTCGACCGTCGAGCCGTCCTCGAGCCGCATTCCCGCGAGGCGCTCGCGGTTCTCCTCCAGCGCGCGGTAGTTCGCGTCGCCGGGATTGGTCTCCCGGCACAGCACGACCGTGCGCGGGCCGACGAAGCGGCACACGTCGTCGACGTGGCCGTGGGTGTCGTCGCCCGCGATTCCCTTGCCGAGCCACAGGACCTGCGTGACGCCGAGGTAGTCGCGCAGCACGGCTTCGATGTCGGCGCGCTCCAGCGCCGGATTGCGCGCCTGGACCGTGCGGTCGAGCAAACACTCCTCGGTCGCGAGGAGCGAGCCGTGGCCGTTCACGTCGATGCTTCCGCCCTCGAGCACGACGTCACGCGCGCCGGCCCGCGCTGGAAACAGGCGCAGCCCGAGCCGCTTGGCCGCCCGCACGGGGATCCGGTCGTCGTGCTTCCAGTCAGGGTACTTCGCCCAGGCATTGAAGCGGAAGCGCGCGACCGCCAGTTCGGCGGGCGACTGGTCGCGACGCAGGAACACCGGGCCGAAGTCGCGCGTCCAGCCACGGTTGGTTGGGAATCGGAAGAACTCGACGCGTCCGCCCCCGAGATCGATGCCCACCCGCTCCAGTACGCGCCGGGCCTGACGCTCGTGGGCGGCGGAGTTGACGAGGATGCGCGCGATCTCGCCCGGCGCGAGCTTGCGCACGATCTCGCCGTACACCCACTGGACCGTCGTGATCTTTCCCGGCCAGTCGCTCCGGTTGTGTGGCCAGCCGAGCCACGTGGCATGGTGCGGCTCCCACTCGGCGGGCATGCGAAAGCCGAGGGCGGCGGGGGTCTCGGCGGGAGACATTCGGGAAACGGGAAAGGGGAAACGGGAAACGGAGCCGGGAAGTGACGATCAGGATGGCTGGTCAAGAAACCGGCTGCCGAGGCCGGCGTAGGCATCGATCCGGCGATCGCGCAGGAACGGCCAGCCGCGGCGCACCTCCTCGATCCGTGCCAGGTCCACTTCGCCGACCAGCAACGTCTCGCGGTCGGCGGGTGCTTCGGTGACCACCGCGCCGAAGGGGTCGGCGAGAAACGAGCTTCCCCAGAACTCGATTCCTCCCGCGTGGTCTTCGCTGCCGGCCGGCTCGTACCCGACGCGGTTCACGGCCGCGACGTACAGGCCGTTCGCGATGGCGTGACTCCTCTGGATCGTCCGCCAGGCGTCGAGCTGCTGCGGGCCATGGCTCGCCTTCTCCTTCGGGTGCCAGCCGATGGCCGTGGGATAGAACAGGATGTTCGCCCCCTGGAGCGCCGTAAGCCGCGCGCCCTCGGGGTACCACTGGTCCCAGCAGACGAGCGTGCCGATCCGCCCGACCCGCGTGTCGAAGACGCGGAAGCCGAGGTCTCCGGGCGTGAAGTAGAACTTCTCGTAGTATGCGGGATCGTCGGGGATGTGCATCTTGCGGTACAGGCCGACCAGGCGTCCGTCGGCATCAATCACGGCCGCGGTGTTGTGGTAGAGACCAGGGGCGCGCCGCTCGAAAATTGGGGCGATGACCACGACTCGGGCGCGCTTCGCCACCTTGCCGAGCACGTCCGTGGTGGGCCCGGGGACGGGCTCCGCCAGGTCGAACAGGGCCGCGTCCTCGCGCTGCGCGAAGTAGAGAGAGCGGAACAACTCTGGGAGACACACCAGCGCCGCGCCCGCGGCCGCACCCTCCTCCACCTTTGCGACCGCCTTCTGGAGGTTCGCGTCCGGATCGGCGGACATCGCCATCTGGACGAGGCCGATCCGGTACTTCGCCGGCGGTTCCGACTTCGTCATGGGGGAGAAGACTACTTCGGTCGGGCCCTTTACACCACCGACGTCGCTCTATCCATTCTACCCGATGCGCAAACCACTCATCCTCCTCGTCGCCCTGTTCGCCGGCTCGCAGAGCCCCGTGCCGCAGTCCGGCGCGTATCACGTCATACGCCGCTACGCGCTCGGCGGCGACGGGGGCTGGGACTACCTCACTCTCGACACGGCCAGCCACCGGCTCTACATCGCCCGCGGCACGCGCGTGATCGTGATCGACGCCGATTCGGGCTCCCTCGTGGGCGAGATCCCCAACACGCCCGGCGTGCATGGGGTGGCGCTGGTCCCCGAGCTGCACCGCGGCTTCGCCAGCGCCGGCCGCGATCAGTCGGTCAGGATTTTCGATACCGGCTCGCTCCACCCGCTGGCGCGGTTGAGGACGACAGGCGGGAATCCGGATGCGATCGTCTACGAGCCCGCGACCCGCCGCGTGTTCACCTTCAATGGCGCCGGCGCGAATGCCACGGCCATCGATGCGGTGTTGCCCGGCGTCGTCGGCACTGTGGCGCTGGGGGGCAAGCCTGAGTTCGCCGTCGCGCCGGGCGACGGGCGCGTGTTCGTGAACATCGAAGACCGCGCGGAGCTCATCGCCCTGGACGCGCGGGCGCTGGCCGTCACCGCCCGCTGGCCGCTCGCGCCCTGCGAGGCTCCGACCGGGCTCGCGCTCGATGCCCGCCACGATCGGCTGTTCGTCGGGTGCTCGAACCGCCTCATGGCGGTGGTGGACGCCGCCCGTGGCCGGATCGTGGCCACGCTGCCGATCGGCGGCGGTGTGGACGGCGTCGCCTTCGACCCCGCGACCGGGCTGGCGTTCAGCTCGAACGGGGAGGGCACGCTGACCGTCGTGCGCGAGGCGACGCCCGACAGCTTCGTCGTGGTAGAGAACGCGGTCACGCAGCGGGGCGCGCGGACGCTGGCACTCGATCCACGGACCCACACCGTGTTCGTCGTGACGGCCGAGTTCGGGCCGGCGCCGGCCCCGAGCCCGGAGCAGCCGCTTCCTCGGCCGAGCGTGGTCCCCGGGAGTTTCGTCGTTCTCGTGCTGGGCCCGTGAGCCGGAGCCCCGCGCGGCCGTGAGCGACGATCTTCTGCGCTCCCGACTGAAGCTGTGGTTCACGCTGCTTGACCCGGTGGACCGGCGGACGTATCTGGCCAACGGTCTCGGGCTCATGGCGCTCAAGTACGGCGTCGATGCGGCGGGCGTCGGCCTCGTGACCGGGCGCTTCTGGTCGCCGCTCGATTACCTCCTGCCGTTCTGGTTCCTGCGCACGGCCAAGCTGGCCGGCGCACCGGGGTGGTTCTTTCCCGCGCTCGTGCTCTGGACGCTGCCGTTCCTCTGGATCGGGGTCGGCATGACGCTGCGGCGGGCGGTGGACGCCGGGCGGTCACCGTGGCTGGCGCTCGCGTTCTTCGTGCCGCTCCTTAACTACGTCGTCATGCTGGCGCTGAGCGCGGTCCCCACGGCGCCGGAGCCGCGCTGGAGCGCCGGCGCCGACGTGCCGGTGGTGGACGCGCGGCTCGCCGGCGCGCTGCACGGCGTGGCCGCCGGGCTCGCCGTCGCGATTCCCACGATCCTCGTCAACGTGTATCTGTTGCACCGCTACTCCACGTCGCTCTTCCTCGGCACTCCATTCACGCTGGGCGCGGTCTCGGCCTACGTCTTCAACCGTGACGCCCCGCGGGGGGCGAGGGCCACGATGCAGGTCGTGTCCCTCAGTCTCGTCCTCCTCGCCGGGGCGGTGTTGCTCTTCGCGCTCGAGGGCCTCGTGTGCATCGCGCTGGCGCTGCCTTTGGCGCTCGTGATCGCGATCTTCGGCGGCATCTTCGGGAGGGCGATCGCGCTCCATACGCCGGGCCGCCCGGCGCACGTCGCGAGCCTGGTGCTCGCGGCCCCGCTCCTGGCCGGCCTCGACCGGGCGCGCGGGCCGACCGTGCTGTACGAGGTGGACGACTCCGTCTCGATCGAGGCGCCCGCCGCCACGGTTTGGCACGACGTGGTGAGCTTCAGCGCGCTCGCCCCGCCGACGGAGGCCCTGTTCCGGCTCGGCATCGCCTACCCCCGGCGGGCCCGGATCGAGGGGACGGGGCCGGGCGCGATCCGCCGTTGCGAGTTCTCGACCGGCACCTTCGTGGAGCCGATCACGCGGTGGGAGGCGCCCCGGCGCCTGTCGTTCGACATCACCGCGCAGCCGGTGCCGCTGCGGGAGCTCTCACCGTACGGTCGGATCGAGCCGCCGCACCTGGTGGGCTATTTCCGCGCGCGCCGCGGCGAATTCCGGTTGGCGGACCTTCCCGGCGGGCGCACGTTGCTCACCGGCAGCACCTGGTACGAGCTCGACATCGAGCCGCGCGCCTATTGGGCCGTCTACGCGCACGCGATTGTGTCGGCGATTCACCGCCGCGTGCTCGGACACATCAAACGGCTCTCTGAGATTCCGTCATGAAGACGAGGCCGGGACTCACGCCGCGGATCGCGGGCCTCGCCGCCGCGCTCGTTGCGGCGCCGCTGATCGGATTGCGTGGCCAGTCGTCCTGCGTCTCGCACCAGGCGCGCCTCCGGCCGGCCGCCTACGCCGCGGCGGTGGCGCGGGCACGGGCGATCGTGTGCGACCAGCTCGCCGGCAAGATCCCGGGACTCCAGGTGGCGGTCGCGGTGGGCGGCAAGCTCGTGTGGTCGGAGGCGTTCGGCTATGCCGACCTCGCCCGCGAGGTCCCGGTCACCGCGGAGACGCAGTTCCGCATCGGCAGCGTCTCGAAGCCCCTGACCGCGGCGGCCGTGGCGCTCCTCTACGAGCAGGGGAAGCTCGATCTCGACGCGCCGGTTCAGCGCTACGTCCCGTCGTTTCCGGACAAGGGCTATCCGATCACTACCCGCCAGCTCGCCGGGCACCTCGCGGGCATCCGGCACTACCGGGGTGACGAGTTCTTGCGGAACCGCCACTTCGACACGGTGCTCGAGGGGCTCGCCATCTTCCAGGGAGACTCGCTGCTCTCCCCGCCGGGGACGAAGTTTTCCTACTCGAGCTACGGCTGGAACCTGATCTCGGCGGTCGTGGAGGGCGCGGCGGGGCAGGACTTCCTGACGTACATGAGCCGGAACGTGCTCCGGCCGCTCGGCCTGACGCACACGGCCCCGGATCGGGTAGACAGCCTCATCCCCAACCGAACGCGCTTCTACGAGCGCGGGGCCGACAGCGGGTTCGTTCCCGCGCCGCCCGTGGACAACAGTTACAAGTGGGCCGGCGGCGGCTTTCTCTCCACGGCCGAAGACCTCGTGAGGTTCGGCTCGGCGCTGCTCGAGCCCGGGTTTCTCAAAGCAGCAACGCTCGAGCTGCTGTTCACCTCACAGAAGACCACCGCGGGCGAGCCGACCGGTTATGGCGTCGGCTGGTTCGTCGCCACCGACGGGCGCGGCCACCGCTGGGTCTCCCACGGCGGCAGCTCGGTCGGCGGCACCACGGCATTCGGCGTAGACCGCGACTCCCGCATCGTCATCGCGATCACGTCGAATCTGACCGGCGCGCCGCTCCAAGCGGGAGAGGCGATTCAAGCCGTGTTCGATCGTTAGCTCCTGGCCTTCTTCCATTGCCGCGGGTCGAACAGAGCACCGCCGAGCGGGACGTCGGTCTTGATCTCGGTGTATTCCTCGAGCCACTGCTCGTGGCCGTCCACCAGGAACGCCACCTCGGCTGACAGCCAGGCGGGGCCGAGCGGCTGGTACTTGTTGAAGCGGATGTCGCTCATGCGGGTCGTATCGCGCCGGCCGGGCTCCAGCAGGCGTACAAACACGAGCCGCTCCCGGTCCACCCAGAACTGACGCGTCCGCAGGTCGCCCACCGGCGCCCCTACCACCCAGACGGGACGCCCCTCCCACGTGTCCTCGTGCACCGTCGCGAGGTCGAACCGGAGACCCTCCAGACGGGTCACGGTGCGCTCGACTGGATCGAAGTACACGTCGAAGCCGAGCACCATCAGCGGATGCACGAAGGCCGTGGCACTCGCCACGGTGTCCGCGTCCATCGCGTACTGGGAGTCGCTCACGAACAGGACGCCCTTGCCGGAATCCGCCGGCTCGAACTCGATCCGCAGCCTGCCCGGCAGCGCGGCGTACTCGCGCCAGACCGAGCGCTCCTTGACCCCGTCGCGCCGCGTGGCGGTGTTTTGCTGAACGAACGTGAGAGTGTGGTACCACTTGCCCGCGTAGCGGTCGTGCATGGCGTGGATGATCTCTCGACCGCTCGGCGGCGAGGCTCCGCTCATGACGAGCACGGCGGCGCAAAGGCTCTGTTTGAGCACGAACCCTCCTCCAGAGTAGAGGCGTTCACCGACGCTACAACCTAGCGTCGTACAAGCGGGCACACCGGCGTCATATTATAGAACCATGCGGCGTCCGGCCACGTACTCTCTATGGATCCTCGCCATCACGCTTTCGGTCGCTGCAGCGCGGGAGAGACCTATGGCGTTCTCGGTCACCAGCACGGCATTCAAGGAAGGAGCCGGCATTCCGGTGAAGCACACGTGCGACGGCGCGGACGTGTCGCCCCCGCTCGCCTGGAGCGGCGCGCCGGCCGGCGTCGGTGCGTTCGCGCTGATCGCCGATGACCCCGATGCGCCGGCAGGAACCTGGGTGCACTGGGTGCTGTACGACCTTCCGGGGATGACTTCCCAGTTGCCCGAGAATGTGGCCAAGACCGAGACACCCGCAGGGCTGGGCGGCGCGAGCCAAGGGAAAAACGACTTCCGGCGGACCGGCTACGGCGGACCGTGTCCGCCGCCCGGGCCCGCGCACCGCTATTTCTTCAAGCTGTACGCGCTCGACACCGCGCTACGCCTCAAGCCGGGCGCCGCGAAGCAGGACGTAGAGGCCGCGATGAAGGGACACATCCTGGCCACGGCGCAGCTCATGGGTACATACGCGAGGCAGAGGCGATGAGGGCGCTGGGACTGGCGCTGATGGTCTGGATGGGCGCCGCGCCCGCCCCCCCGCCGTTCTCCGTCATCGTCCTCCCCGCGACGATCCGGGGCATGATGAGCGCGGTGTGGATCGAGAACAACCGGCACTGGGACGAGTTGGCCGGCGAGAACACCCTCACGCAGCTGCTCGGCACCGGGAAGCCGACGCAGCGCGAGTATCTCGGCTGCCTGGCGGGTGACGTCACGCGTGACACGCTGTGGGTGCGCCGGCTGATCACGGCCGCGAACTTGAAGCAGCTACAGTTCGCCGTGGCGGGCAGCTGCGACGACGTCGACCAGCTCGTCGGAACCTTCCACACCCACCCCTATCGCGCCGACTCGGGCGGTCGCCCGGTCAAGGAGCGCGGGCTCTCGCCGATGGATCTCGCTACCTTCGCTGCCACGCGCGATGAGGTAGCGATGGTGATGTGGGACCTGGACTCGCTCGACGTGGCGGCGAAAGCTGTCGACGGGAGCGTGCGCCACCCCGCTTCTCTTACCGTAAACCCCTAGGGTTCAACATTCGCATCGAACGCTCCGGTCAGAATCCGGCCCGTGCGCTTGACCTGAATCCAGATTCGGTAGCGCCCCGGTTTCGGGAACGCGTAGGGAAAAGAGAGCGTGTCGCTCGCGACCGTTTGCGCGTCGGCCATGGCGCTGCCAGGACTTGCCATCTCCGCCAGCCGTCTCCCGAGCGCGCCCCGGACCGTATCTCCGGGCTGCCGCAGCAGGAACGTCGCTTGCGCCGCC
>QHVD01000235.1 GCA_003222235.1 Gemmatimonadota bacterium
TGTGGGCCAGATTGTGCACGAGCGCGGGCGGCGTGCCGTCGGGGCTGCCGTACATATACACCGCGGTCCCCGGCACGCGCACGGGCGGCTCGGCGGCGAGATCGGCAAGTAGCATCTTCAACGGAACGGTCCGCTCCAGCATGCGCTTGCCGAGGATCTCGCGCCCGCTCCTCCAGGTGGTCATCAGCGTGAACACCACGGCCGCAATCGCCAGGGGGACCCAGCCACCATGCCGGATCTTCAGCGCGTTCGCGGCTAAGAACAACAGATCGAGCCACAAGAACAGACCGGCGACGCCCGCCGCGCGCAGGAAGCTCCACCCCCACACCTCGCGGCTCATCACGTAGAACATGAGCGTCGTGATGAGCATCAACGTGGACAGCGCCACGCCGTACGCGCCGGCGATGTTGCTCGACGTCTGGAACCCGAGCACCAGCACGCACGTCAGCAGCATCAGGCCCCAGTTGACCGTCGGGACGTAGATCTGGCCGATCTCGCGCGACGACGTGTGCTCGATGTTGAGTCGCGGGCTGTAGCCGAGCTGCACCGCCTGGCGGGTGAGCGAGAAGGCGCCCGAAATGACCGCCTGCGAAGCGATGATGGCCGCTGCGGTCGCGAGGATGATCAGCGGGTACAGGGCCCAGCTCGGGGCGAGGTGATAGAAGGGGTTCTCCGCAGCCATGGGATCCCGGAGCAGGAGCGCACCCTGCCCGAAGTAGTTGAGCAAGAGCCCGGGGAACGTGATGCTGAACCACGCGATCTGGATCGCGCGATGGCCGAAGTGCCCGAGGTCCGCGTACAGCGCCTCGCCGCCCGTCACCACGAGGAAGACCGCGCCCAGCACCACGAATCCCCGTCCCACGTCCTGGGCGAAGAACCGCGCGGCGTGATAGGGCGACACGGCGGCGAGCACCGCCGGCTGCCGCACGATTTCGCTCAACCCCAGCACCCCGATTGTTCCGAACCAGACCAGCATCACCGGACCGAACAGCGCGCCGATACTCGCCGTCCCACGACTCTGCAACAGGAACAATCCCACGAGGATCACGAGCGTCACAGGAATCACCCAGGGGGCGAGCGCCGGCGTCGCGATCTCGAGTCCCTCGACGGCGCTGAGCACCGAGATCGCCGGCGTGAGGCCGCCGTCCGCGTACAAGAGCGCCGACCCGAAGATGCCGAGAAAGATCATGATGCGGCGGGGCGAAAGGCCCCTGGCCAGGCGGCTGCCGTTCACGAGCGCCATCAGGGCGAGCACGCCGCCTTCCCCCTTGTTGTCCGCGCGGATGATCACGATGTGGTACTTGATCGTGACCACGATCAGCAGCGACCAGAACACGAGCGACATGACGCCGAGCACGTTGGCCGGTGTGACGGCGATGCCGTGGCTGCCGTAGAACGACTCGCGAATCGCGTAGAGAGGGCTCGTGCCGATGTCGCCGTACACGACGCCCAGCGCGGCGAGCGCCAGCGTGGCGAGGTAACGCCCGCGCGGGCCGGCCCCGGGTTCCGAAGATGGCGTCATGGCGCCGGGCGTCGACGCTGGCGGGATGCAGCCGGCATCAATCGGTGCGCCGCACGCCCCACATCGAGAGCGCCCAGATCGCGGCAATGATCACGGCCGAAACAACGCACCAGCGGCACACGGCGTGCAACACGAACAGCTCGATGTAGGTGAGGTAGAGCGTGAAGGCGAGCCCCAGCGACGAAAGCGCTGCGAGCAGCACCGTGACCCGACGGTCGGTCACCAACCTCGGCTGCACGCCGGCGAGGCCCACGACGAACAGCACCGCATAGCCCACGACGCCGTAGAACGCCACGGGCATCCCCAGCACCTCGGCGTAGCGGCTGGTCTGCACGTACTCACAACTCCCCGTGCCGCACTGCAGCGTGCCGATGAGGCCGAGCTTGTACAGCGACAGATAGAGCGCGAGCAGCAGCCCGACGAGCGCCAGCAGCACGATGGCCTGGCGACGCCGCATCACGGCTTCGACTTGCGCTGCCGTGTCAAGCTGTCGACAAGAGCCGTGAAGGCGTCGGAGGTCGGGTGCCCCCCGAAGCGCCGCCCGTTGACGAAGAAGGTCGGCGTGCCGTTCACCCCCAGCCGGTCGCCTTCCTCCACGCTCGCCTGGATCCGCCCGGCGTAGCGCTGGCTGTCCATACAGGCATCGTACCGGTCGAGGTCGAGCCCGATACCCTTCGCGAAGTCGCGGAACAGCGACCGGGGGTTTTTACCGGTCTGCGCCCAGTCGTGGCGGAAAAACAACTGATCGTGCATCTCCCAGAACTTCCCCTGCTCCCCCGCACAGTGCGCCGCGAGCGCCGCGTAGCGGGAGTATGCATGGGTCGGCAGCGGGAAATCGCGGTAGCGCCAGCGGACCTTGCCCTTCGCGATCAGCTGCTCATGGATCACGGGCATCTGCACCGTGGCGAACGAAGCGCAGAAGGGACACTCGAAGTCCGAATACTCGACGACCTCGACCGCCGCGGAGTCCGAGCCAACCGTGAAGCCGCGGAATCCGTCGGCCGCGGCGACGGACGGCGGAGCGCCCCGTTCCGGCGTCCGGGTGGACGCCGGTGCCGGCTTGCGCTGCGTGGCGTACCACAACGCACCCCCGCCGACGACGGCCACCGCCACGAGCATTGTGTGAAATCCCTTCATTCTTCGTCCAGCCTCCGCCACGGTTCATCGTCGTCTTCGTCCTCGAGGTCCGCCACCTCGCCCGTCCGTCGCTGCGCTTCCTCCACGATGCGCCGGCTCTCCGCGATCTCCGGCGTATCATAGGTGAGCCGGACCTCGTAGTGAAACAACTCACTGCGCGCCGTCCCCAGCAGCTTCTGCAGTTCGGCCGTCCGCTCCAGCAGCTGGCCTGCCCGGTCGAACTCCTGGATGCGTTGCGCGATCCCCCGCAGCAGCGCGACCAGTCGCTCGGCACGGTCCGGCCCGTAGACTTCGCGATCTTCACTCATACGCCCGCCTTGCGTGACGCGCAGCGCTCCCCACGAGCCTACCCGACCCCCTCCAGATTATACACGAGTTCGCGTACGCCGTGGGTCGTTTGCGCCACCCGCCATGGTCTATTAAATTGCAAGGCGTTTTCACACTCCGCACCCCCGCACCCCTGCGTCCCCTAACCGACGAGAGGAGCACGCGCGCATGGCGAAAAAGCGTTCGGAAGCGAGGAAGGCGTCCATCTCCACCCCGTTCCAGCAGGCCCGAGACGAGCTGTTTTCCCACATTCTCCGCTGCGGCGTCCTGGAGGCGAGCCCGGAGCACCAAAAAGAGTGGTTCGACGACACGATGATGTACCTCGCCGACCGCTATGAGGGGTTGAGCGCGGAGCAGCTCGTGGAGCTCCGCGTGCTGGGCGAGCGCTATTGCCGGCCCGTGGTGGCGCGGAACGCGACCGTAGGAGTGAACGCCTGAGCGTCTCCTTCCGGAACGCCGCGGGGCGCCCCCTCGACGCGGGCGCTCTTTTTTTTTGCCGCTTCGCCGCCGTGGTCCTCGCTACCACCAGGACGGGAATCGTCGCCAACGCCGCCCGCCGGCGATTCGCACGCCGCCCGCGAGCCCCAGTTCGGCGTACCATCCGGCCGTGCGACCCGGCGCGGACTCAATGCCGAGGAGCACCATGAGATAGCCGGCGCCGCGATGCGTCTCCCCGCCGGCGAACGCCATGCCGAGGCCGCCGTAGAGGCTCTCGCCCGAGCGCTCGCCAGGCTGCAGTAGGAACTGCGCGCTCGCCTCGACCCGCATCCCGAACGCGCCGTCGTCGTCTCCCCCGGCGGCCGTGGCCGCCAAGCGTCCCTGCCCGCCGGGCCGCCGCGCGATCCCCACTCCCACGCCCCAGAACGACCGGTGCGCCAGCACCGTCGCCGGGCCGACCGCCGCCTCCGTAGCCGTGAGCTGCTGCCCGGGCGCGCCGCGCGCGCCCGCGAGGGCGAGAGCGGCGGCGCCGGCGAGTGTCCTAGCGCCGTTCCGGCGTGCCATGCCCGGTGTGCACTGAACCGTGATCAGGTGGAGAGGCGCTAGTGCCGTTCCAACTATTTGTGCCCAGGGTTTCGATGGGCAGTGGGGCCGTAGGTGTAGCGCTTCGCGGATCGCCATTTAGGCTCGATAAGTTGGAACGGCACTAGCGAAGCGCGACGTCGTAGGTGATGCGCGTGTCGGGGGCGAGGGACGCGACCACGGAGCAGTACTTCTCGAGCGAGAGATCGATGGCCCGGCGCGCCTTCACCTCGTCCGCGCCGTCGCCCGCGATGGCGAAGTCGAAGTGGATCGCCGTATAGCGCCGCGGCTCCGTCTCGCGCCGCGTCCCCCGGACGGCGACCTCGAGCGAGCGGAGCGCGACGCGCTGCTTCTGCAGGATCACCACGACGTCGGACGCCGAGCAGGTCGCCGCCGCGAGCAGCAACAGCTCCACGGGCGAGGTGGCCGCGGCCCCGTCGCCGTCCACCAGAATGGCCGGCCGCCCCGGCGCTCCCCCCTCGAACAGCAGCTTCTCCCGCCACCGCATCGTGACGTCACGCACGCTCCCCGCCACGGTCAGTTCCCCCGCCGCGTGGTGAGTCCCAAGTGGACCCGGCTGTGCCGGAACATGTCCATGCCGTGGAACTCGAGCAGCCAGTTGAAGGTCGAGCGGTAGTGCAGCTCGAACCCCAGCAACGCGTTCGCCCAGAGGGCCGGGCAATCCGGGTCCGAGCCGCAGCCGTCGTGGCCTGCGAAGCTGAACCCGAAGCCGGCGTACGGCGTCACCGACTCCTCGTCGCCGGTGAAGCGATACAACGCCTCGAGGCTGCCCGCGTACGTGTTGGCCCCGTTGAACAGGCCGATCTCGCCCGAGGGGCGGATACGCAGCCGATCCACCAACAGGTCGCCTCCGTCGAGCGTGACGCCGACGGCGAGCTGCGTCGACCGGGACAGCGCCACTCCACCGCGCGTCCCGAAGCCGAACAGCCCGATCCGAGTGCCGCGGGATCCGGAACGCCGCACCGGCGGCGGATGGAACTCCTGTGCCGGGACCGGCGTCGCCGCCGCGAGCGCCACCAGGACCAGCCAGACGTTCCGCATCATTGTGGGCTCCCGTTCACCGCCGTGCTCCCCCTCCCCCTCCGACGCGCGCCGCCGCGCGACCGTAGTCCCAGATCGCGTAGAGCCCGACCGCCGCGGTCGCCCACGCGAGCGGCCGCACGAAGGACGACTCCGCGATGAACGCCACGAGCGTGAGCAGCTGCAGCACGGTCACCGCCTTCCCGCCGGCGCGCGCCGGCAGCGCGACCGGGCGCCGCAGCACCAGGGTTCCCAGCCACCCCAGACCGGCCACGATGTCGCGCGCCAGCACCCCGAGTATCTCGATCGGGTGCAGCCGGCCCCGGCCCGCAACCGTGAGGAAGGCCGACGCCACGAAGAGCTTGTCGGCGACGGGATCGAGCAGGGCGCCGGTGCGCGAGGGCCCCAGTCGCCGGGCGAGCAGCCCATCGAAGAAATCCGATGCGGCCGCGACTCCGACGATCGCGAGCTGCCAGGCCGGATGACGCACGAACGGAAACGCGATCGCCAGCGGCACGCGAAGCGCCGTCAGCAGGTCCGCCCACGTCACCCACGGTTTCACTTGCCCCTCCCTCCCGCGCGTCGTAGCTTGAGCCCGTGGACCTCAATCTGTTGAAGCAGGCGGCGATCTTCCAAGACCTCGATGCCGGCGAGCTCGCGCGGGTGGCGGAGGTGTGCCGTGAGCACAAGTTCACCGCCGGGGAGTACGTATTCAAGGAAGGCGAGCCCGGCAATCGGCTGTTCATCATCTCCGAGGGCGAAGTCCGGATCTCCCGCACCATCCCCGGGTCGGGCGAGGAGGCGCTGGTCGTCCTGACGCCCGGCGCGTGCTTCGGCGAGATGGCGGTGTTCGATCGTTCCGAACGCTCGACCGACGCGATCGCGAACTCGGCCTGTACCCTGATCACCATCTCCCGGGCCGACTTCGAGCTGCTCCTCGACTTCAATCGGGACATCGCTTACAGGGTGCTCTGGGCCGTGATTCGGCTGCTCTCCGCGCGGCTCCGGGTGACGAACGACAACCTCCGGTCGTTCCTCGCCATGTCCATGTTCTAGGTGACCACCGCCGTCATTCCCTGCGGCGGCCGGGGTACGCGCGTCGCGTCGCTCGGCGGCGCCGTCCCCAAGGAGCTGCTCCCCGTCGCCGGCAAGCCGCTGCTGCAGTGGACGCTGGAGGAGGCTGCCGCGGCCGGGATCGAGCGCACCGTGGTCGTGACCAGCCCGGCGAAGCCCGAGATCGCCCGGTTCCTGTCCGACCGTGGGTCGGTCCGCGCGCCCACCGTCGTGGTGCAGCCCGAGCCGCGCGGCCTGGGCGACGCCGTCACCTGCGCCCGGGCAGTGGTCGGGACCGACGCAGTCGCGGTCCTGCTGCCCGACAACCTGTTCCGTGCGGCGCCCGGATACCCGATCGCCCGAGTGCTCGACGCCCAGCGGTGCACAGGGTTGGCCGCCGTGCTACTGGCCGAGGTCCGGGCGGACGAGGCCGCGACCAAGGGCGCCACCGGGCGGGCGCGCTACCGGCTCCGGCCGGACGGCCTGTGCGACATCCTCGCCGTCGCCCCCAAGGACCCCAAGCTCACGCACTTCGACCCGGGCCCGAGCCCCTCCGCCGTCACCCCGATCGGACGCATGGTGTTCGATGCGTCGGTGTTCGAGCTGTTCGAGGCGGAGCGGCGCCGCCTGCCCGCGGGCGCCGAACTCGACGACGTGCCGGTGCTCCAGCACCTCGCCGCGGCGGGGCGGCTCATCGGCGTGCTGCACACGGCCGAGTTCTTCGACGCCGGCGTGCCGGAAGGCTACCGGGCCGCCCTGGCTGCCCACGGGCACGGCGCTTACCCTTAAGGCCTTGTTTATGAGGGCGACCCTTCTCGCGGCGTTGTGCGGCGCACTCGCCTGCTCCCTCGGGGACGTGTCCGCACCGGCAAGGCCGTACGTCGCGCTCGCTCCCGTCCTCGACTCCCTCTTCGTCGGGGACGCGAGGTTGTTGCCGTCCGTCACCTACTTCGACGGGCGAGGGAACTTCCGGACCCCCTCGCCCAATGAGATCCGCTGGCAGAGCTCGGACACGACAGTCCTCCGTGTGGACACCATCAGCAGACGCATGACTGCCCGCGGGCGCGGGATCGCCATCGTCGTGGCCACGGTGAATAGCGTTCCGGGGCAAGCACTCGTGGCCGTCTCCAACACGCTCGACCTCACGCTGCTGCTGGACACGGTGTACGCAAGGCGAGGCGACACCCTCACCGTGCCGGTGGCGGTGAAGAACAGGCCCCCGGACCCGGTCGTGTGGTACGAGGCGTCGCCTTCGACCCCGGTATACACCATTGACTCGGCGACCGGTCGACTCATCGCGACGGCGCCGGGCGGACCGGTGCCCTACATCGTACACGCCGACACCATCGCCGACACGGGCGCGGTATACGTCCTGAGCCCGTCCGACACGACCGGCCGGTTCTTCTTCAGCGTCCTCGGCACTGCGAACACGCATGTCGGTGGCTCGATTCGGGCGCTCAACTACACGCGGAGCAACGGCAACCTCGCGTTCGAGCTGCAGGGCACCTACGCCCCGAGTGGCACGACGCTCCAGACCGTCGAAATAATCCTGCCGGACTCGGTAATCGCTCCGGGCGCGTACGTCATCGATTCGTTGAACCCGGACGAAACCATCGCCGGAGGCAGCCAGCCCCTGGTGATCTGCATACCCCCGCGCCCCTGGGCGCTGTGGTCCGCCCAGAGCGGGTCGGGGTCCATCGTGGCCTACTCCCGGCGGGGCGGCACGCTCACCATCACCCAAATCGACACCGTGCCGAACGGCCTGGCGATCAGCGGCGTCTTCACGTACGCGGCGCAACGGAGGGACCTGTACCTGGACCCGCTGGGGGTGCTGAGCATCCACGGCAGCTTCGTCGCGCCTCTCGTCACCGACCGCACGATTTGCCGGTAGCCCCGACGCAACTCAACAATCCGGAGGGCAAATGAATCGGCTCGCCCCCTATGCGGCGTTCTTCATGCGGCTCGCCGTAGGCGGCGTCTTCCTGCAGCACGGGGTGACCAAGTTCCACAGCGGCATCCCTGCCGTCGCCGGCTTCCTGCACGGCATGGGATTCCCGTTCGCGAGCATCGGGGCAGTGATTCTGATCGTGGTCGAGACGATCGGCGCGGCCTGCGTGCTGCTTGGGATCTTCACGCGTCTGTGGGCGGCGTGCATGGCCGTGGAAATGGCGGTGGCCATCTTCGCGGTGAAAGTGCCCCGAGGCGGGAACATCGAGCTGGAAGCCCTGCTCCTGGCGGGCGCGC
>QHVD01000524.1 GCA_003222235.1 Gemmatimonadota bacterium
ACCGCCGAAGGTACCGGTGCCGCTGGGGGACAGCAGCGGCCCGTAAGCCACCGAATCGCCGGGGTAGACGCGCCGCTGGTTGTACTTGATCGGATCCCAATTGCGAATGATCTCGTTGGCGCCAGCTTCGGCGATGCCGAAGGACTGGTAGCTGCGGCGGGAGTTTTCACCCACGCGCTGCTCCTGGGTGCCGGCGAAGAACGCCCCGGCGATGAGAGCGCCGGCGACCACCAAGGCGACGATCGCGAGCGCGAGCGCCATGCCGCGCTCGTTGCGCAGAATTCGGATCATACATGACTCCTTCGGCTTCACGGGCCTGGGTAGGGGCTCGGAGTGCGCGAGTGAACTCGCGGCTCGGCCTCTGGCCGGTAAACCGGCCGGTTCCGTGCACCGCGAGACCCCGCTTGAGCGGGGAGATGCCGAGTCGCAGCTTCAGCCGCGCACCCGAGGACCGGCAGGACCTCACCTAAAAGCACGGTCCGCAGCGCGGGTTATTGCGTAGCGACACGCGGGTCACGAGGCTGTCGATCTTGTAGCTGACGCCCGCGCTCGTGGCCTGGCGCACCCGCGCCGCCGTCGCCTCGTACAGGTGGATTTCGATCATCGCGACCTTGCTCGAGTCGGTCGTGGTCCCCGTACCGGTCGAGTCATAGTAGACGAACTGGAGCCCGTTGGCGCCGCTGAGCGGACCAATCAAGGGCTGCATCGCAGCCGTACCGACGCTTTGGCCGACGTAATAACGGCTGTCGCTCGGCGACAGATACAAGCCGTAGACGACCGAGCTGAAGCCGCGCACCGGCGAGCCGGTGGTGATCGCGCCCGCGATGTTGAGCTGGCCGGGGAGCCACTTTGGTGCAAGAGTCAGCACGGTCGCCGGGTGCGGCGTGCTGAGGCCATTGGTGCTGTCCGGACAGGTCCCGGCGTCAATCTTGGTGACCTTGCCCGGCACCCAGCTGTCGTCGTTGCGAGTGGTCACGCTCCCCTCATAGAAGACGAGGACCGAGTCTCCGTCGGCGTACGTCTGCTTGGAGCCGAAGATCGGCGTCTGGCGGACCCAGAGCTTGATCTGCCCGCCCCCGCCGAGCGCCGGCGTCACGCACAGGAACCCGAGCTGGCGCATCGCCCGGATTCGAAGGGACGTGGCGGTCATCGCGCCGATGTCCCCGGTCCCCGGGCTCAGCTCGCCGGCCGCGTTCAGCTCCCGGAACTCCGCCGGCAGCAGCGCCGCCCCGGCGCGCAGATTCTGCTGCAAATCGATCCCCTGGGTCTGCGCCGTGTACGTCTGCTGGTTCGTGAGCAGGACCTTGTAGATCGCGCCCGACACGATCCCCAGGATCACCAGCGCCACCACGAGCTCGATGAGGGTGAAGCCTCGGCGGGTTAGAAGATGCATGAGACCTGTGTCTCCAGGCTGTCCGTCCGCCAGCGGTTCTTTCCCGTGACGTACTTGTGCCGCAGCACCACGCGGTAGTTCTGGCTCCCCGCATCCACCCAGCGCCACGAGGCCGAGTCCAGGGGCGTGCTGCCGCGGCGCAGGACGTCGCTTCCGCTGGTCCGCGAGGCGCAGCCCGTGGTGCGCAGCCGCTCCAAGCGCTGTGCGGCGAATACGGCGGCCACGGCCGAGCGCTGCCCGCGCCCGACCATCCGCGTCACCATCGCCGAGGCCGTGACCAGCCCGAGCAGGCCCACGACGAGCACCATGATGGCGATAATGACTTCGACGATCGTAAAGCCCCGTTCGCCCTTCATCATCGCATCACCTTCCCGATGGTGTTGACCAGGAGCGAGTCGTAGCCGCCGGCAATGGCGCCCGCGATTTGGACCGTCGTGGTCACGCCGTCCATGCTCAGGCCGCGCGGGTCGAACTGGATGGAATCGCGCGTCGCGGTGAGCGTCACCCGGTAGCGCGACGCGAGCGGCTCCACTCCGCCGATCGTATCCACAGCGGGCGCCGGGTTTGTCCGGGAGCATGCGGTCACCCAGACCGTGCCGCTCGCGCCCGAAGTGAAGTGCACCACGGCGCGGCAGCCGCGCTGCACCGCCACCGCCCGCCCCGTGGCGACCGCGGTGCCGAGATAAGCACGGGCCGAGCGCACATTCGCCTTGTCGAGCGCGCGTCGAATCTTCGGGAATCCGAGCAGCGCCAGGACCCCGACGATCATGACTACCACCATCATCTCCAGATACGCAATACACAATATATGCCCAGGCATAACACATTACGATCAAAGTACTTAGAAATGGCGATCAACACAGGCAGCTGCTGCAAATACGTGCACTAGTGCAGGAAGTTGCACTATCCTCACCCCCTGACCCCCTCTCCACAATGTGGAGAGGGGGGACTACGACCTCAGCTCGGCCCTCCGATCCGGTAGCGCTCCATCTTGTAAAACAGCGTCCGCAGGCTCACGCCCAGGCGCTTCGCAGCCTCGCGCCGGTTCCCACCGGCGGCCGCGAGGGCGGCTTCGATCGCCTGGCGCTCCGCGGCTTCGACGGCTGCACGGAGGCTGAGCTCACCGCCTGACCCCCCCTCAAGGTCCTCACCCCCTGGCCCCCTCTCCGCAATGCGGAGAGGGGGAACTGGGCGGTGAGTACGGAGACCGAGGACGAACTCTCCCGGCTCCAGGAGTTCCTTTTCGCTCAGAACCGCCGCCCGCTCGATCGCGTGCTCCAGCTCCCGCACGTTACCCGGCCACTCCTGCTGCTCGAGCCATGCGACCGCCGCGTCGCTCAACACGACGGGTCGGGCGAGGCGCCGCGCCAGCCGCGCGGCAAAATGCCGCGCCAGCGGGGCGACATCGCCACGGCGCTCGGCGAGGCGAGGGAGGTGGATGGTCACGACGTTCAAGCGGTAGTACAGATCCTGCCGGAATCGCCCCGCCGCGACTTCGGCGCCCAAGTCTCGCGCGGTGGCGGCGAGCACGCGCACGTTCACCTGTCGGGTCTTCTGGTCGCCGACCCGGCGGACTTCCCCTTCCTGCAGCACCCGCAGGAGCTTCGCCTGGAGGGCGAGGGGCAGCTCGCCGATCTCGTCCAGGAGGAGGGTGCCGCCGTCTGCCTGCTCGAACAGCCCGGCTTTGTCCCCCGCCGCGCCGGTGAAGGCGCCGCGCACGTAACCGAACAGCTCCGACTCGAGCAGCGCCTCGGGAATCGCGGCGCAGTTCACGGCGACGAACGCGGCAGCGGCCCGCAGGCTGGCGCGGTGCAGTGCTTGTGCGATGACCTC
>QHVD01000525.1 GCA_003222235.1 Gemmatimonadota bacterium
GGCGCGAGAAGCGCCGCTGAGAGGGTCGAGCCCCCGCGGCGCATCCTGAGCGAAGGCACTGAGCCTCTCTGAGAGCAGCGATGGTGAAGACTCGACCACTAGGCACGGCCGGATACAACGTCAGCGAAATCGGCTTCGGTGGCTGGGGACTAGGGCGCGATCAGTGGCGCGGGTTCGACGAAGCGCAAGGACGCGATGCACTGCGCGAAGCCGTTGACCAAGGGATCACGTTCTTCGATACCGCGTTGGCCTACGGGAACGGCCACAGCGAACGCCTGATTGGGCGCGTGCTGAGAAACGAGATCCATGCCGGTCGGATCGCCGTCGCCACCAAAGTTCCGCCGCTCAACGAGCAATGGCCTGGAGCGGCTCGCACGCCGATCAAGGAGGTCTTTCCCGCCCAGCACATCGCGGCGAGTACGGAAAAATCACTCACGAACCTCGGTGTCGACGCCCTGGCGTTGCAGCAACTGCACGTGTGGCACGACGCGTGGCTGAATGATCCGGAATGGGGGGCGTCCTACGACCGGATGGTCCGTCTCAAGGAGGAAGGAAAGGTTCTGCACTGGGGTATCTCGGTTGGTGAGCATGCACCCGAGACCGCGCTGCGGGTGCTCGCGGATCCGGTCCTCGAGACCGCCCAGGTCATTTACAACATCTACGATCGTTCCGCGGCGGGGGCGTTGTTCGAGCTCGCCAGGACGAAGCCCCTCGGTGTGATCGTCCGCGTACCATTCGACGAAGGCGCGCTCACCGGCCAGGTTCGATCAACCACCGTGTTTCCTCCCGGCGATTGGCGAGAGGAATACTTCAGTGGTGACCGTCGTGCCCAGGCCGAACGGAGGGCACAGGCGCTGGCTGCACTGCTCGATGACCAGGTCCAGACATTGTCGGAGCTGGCGCTCCGGTTCTGTCTCTCGGCACCCGAGGTGTCAACGGTAATCCCGGGGATGCGCCGCGCCGCACACGTTCGACAGAACGCCGCGGCGTCGGAAAAGGGCCCGTTGCCGGCATACATGCTTTCCAGACTTGACGCGCATGTCTGGGAAAAGAACTGGTACCGTGCCTAGGGACTCCCAGTCTTACTCAACGTAGTGAGTAAAAACTATATTGGACGCCTCGGTTTCACTCACCTCGACCCCGGAGTCGCGATGGTCTCGCCCCCCTGCCTACTCGTCATGGCCGCGGCCGCCGTCACTTTCCTCGCCCCTCGCCTCAGTGCCCAGTCCGACGCGGAGACGCTCGCCCGGTACCGGCTCACCGAGGCCGCCC
>QHVD01000526.1:0-1075 GCA_003222235.1 Gemmatimonadota bacterium
TCGTGAAATTCACCCAGGCGTCGCGCAACTTCATCGCCGCCGCCAAGGCCGATTCCACGACGCGCGAGGAGCAGGACGAGGACGATCCCCCCAAGTCCATCGCCGCGGTCGCGGCGCTGTACGACCGGCACCCGGCTCTGAAGCAGGCCATCACCAGCGCCGGCATGACGACTCAGGAGTACACGGCCTTCATGATGTCGATGTTTCAGGCGGGAATGGCCGCGTGGTCGGTCGAGCAGCAGCAAGGCAAGTTCGACAAGGTGCCGGCGGGGATCCCGCACGAGAACATCCGGTTCTACCAGCGGCACCAGGCGGAGCTGCAACGGGTCGGCGAGGAGCTACGCGCGCTCGAGGGGAAGACACCCCCCGAACAAGAGGACTCGCTGAGCCGCCGATAACGAAGCCGCGCCCCACATCTAAGCAGTCATCATAGTCTGAGGGGTGAGCGCCTGGCGCTTTGCATGCGACGCAGCGCGCGGGCTCTAGGAGCGAACGCTCGAAGGCTACAGGGAGTGAGACTGTGACATCCCCGACGGATGAGCACGCCGAGCCAAGGCGCCGGAGTGGCCAAAGGAAGGCGATCGTGACCACGGAGAAACCGCTGGTGTGCCCTCACTGCGGCCACACACTACTCGCTCTTCAGACAACGCTCCGGCGGTACGAGACGCAGATTGAGAAGCTCGAGCAGCGCCTGCTGGCTGAGAAGCCGCGGGGCAGAGACCTCGTCGCGCACAAGAACGGGGAGTTGTTTCACCGAGCCACATGCAAGTGGGCTCGGCCAATTCCACGAACCAGCCGGATCAAGTTCTCGTCACGTGACGACGCGATTGAGGCCGGTTTCCGGCGATGCGAGGCCTGCAACTCGTGACGGATGGCCGCGCCGACGCCCTTGAAGCGCTCTGAAACTACTCGACCACTTGTAAGGACCCGCTCACCAGCGTGAAGGAGGCGCCATGAGCTAGCTGAGCTTATAAGAGATAGGGGGCGCCGCCCAACCCGCTGCCGGCAAATGCTTGCGTTGCTCATTATACTGAGTAAATTTACTCAACGAGATGAGTAATCAGGATAAGCCGTT
>QHVD01000526.1:1165-1706 GCA_003222235.1 Gemmatimonadota bacterium
AAGACCACCCTCGTTCAGCAGGTCAGCGAGGCCGCTAAGGTGACGGTCCGCTATGCCAGCGCCGACGAGCCAACCCTGCGCGGCGCGGACTGGATCGCCCAACAGTGGGAGGCCGCCCGCCTGACCGCCGGTCCCGCCGGCGCCATTCTCGTGCTCGACGAAGTCCAGAAGGCGGTTAACTGGTCCGAGTCGGTCAAGCGCCTGTGGGACGAGGACACGCGCGCGCGGCGCCCGCTTAAAGTCGTCCTGCTCGGCTCGGCGCCCCTCCTCGTCCAACGGGGGCTCACTGAAAGCCTCGCCGGCCGCTTCGAGGTGCTGCACCTGCCGCACTGGTCCTTAACGGAGATGCGCACCGCGTTCGACGTCTCGGTGGAGGAGTACGTTTACTTCGGCGGCTATCCGGGCGCCGCGTCCCTCCTGCGTGAGCCGGCTCGCTGGCGGCGCTACATCCTCGACGCCCTGGTCGAGACCACGCTGGCGCGCGACGTTCTGCTCCTCACGCGCGTAGACAAGCCCGCCTTGCTGCGCCGCCTGTTCGAAT
>QHVD01000526.1:1828-4283 GCA_003222235.1 Gemmatimonadota bacterium
GCTCACTGGACTCGCCAAGTACTCGGGCCGCATCGTGCGCCAGCGCGGCTCGAGCCCCAAGCTACAGGTACTCAACACGGCGCTGATGAGCGCGCAATCCGGGCGCTCTCTCGAGGAGGCCCGCGCGGAACCTGAATTCTGGGGACGGATCGTCGAATCCGCCGTCGGCGCCCACCTCGCCAACGCCGCTGCCGCGGGCGAATGCGAGCTGTTCTACTGGCGGGAGCGTAACCACGAAGTGGATTTCGTAGTGCGGGTCGGCCGCACGCTAACCGCGATCGAGGTGAAAAGCGGCCGCACCCGTGACGCCCTGCCTGGCCTGACGGCGTTCGCGGAGGCGTTCAAGCCAGCCCGCCAACTGCTGGTGGGCGCTGACGGGATCCCGGTGGAGGAGTTTCTCCTGGCGCCGGTTGCACGTTGGACGGCGCGATGAGCACGGGTGACCCTTAGAGGTCCAAAGGACGCGCGTTTGCCCGCCAGAACCGGATAGCGCGCCCACACCGAGTACACGTAGCCTGTAGCCACCCACTTCCCGATCGGCGGCACCGATGCCCTTCCGCTCCGACATCGCCGCGCTCTTAGCGCTGTTCCTCGGCGTCCTGCCCGCCGCCGAGAACCCCATCCGCACACGCGTGCTCGCCTTCTACTCGGACGATCGCGCCCACCGCTGGCCGGACGTGCTGGAACACTTCACGGTCGGCAAGGTCGCGGCCCGTTGGCCGGCGCCCCTCTCCGATCCGACATGGATCGCCGCCACGCCGTCGCCGGACGACGAGGTGTGCGAGCCCGCGAATGGCGTGCCGCCGTCGCGCATGTCGATCACGAGCGTGGGTCGCTGGGCGCGCGTGTTCGTGACCTGGTGCGACAGGCGGGCGACGGACGAGGTGTGGCTGCTCCGGATCGGCGCGGCGTGGAAGATCGCGCGCCTCGTGCGAGACGTGCGTCCCGCTACATTCCCCTGATGCCGACGGCCTTCACGAGAATCCACAGCCCCCTCGGTGAGCTCACCCTCGTGGCCTCCGACACGGGGCTCACTGCGGTCCATTTCCCGACCTCCCGCGAAGTCCCCCCTCTCCACGTAGTGGAGAGGGGGACAGGGGGTGAGGACTACGTAGGGGCAGGGCGTGGGGACGGGGCGGGCTGGCTTGAAGACGACGGCTCGGGACCCGCCGGCGCCGTGCTCGCTCGGACCCGCGAGCAGCTGAACGAGTACTTCGCCCGCACCCGCATCACCTTCGACCTGCCGCTCGACCCGGCCGGCTCAGCGTTCGAGCGGCGTGTCTGGGACGCCCTGCGGGCCATCCCCTACGGCTCGACGGTGAGCTATGGCGAGTTGGCGCGCCGCCTCGGCGACCCGCGCGCCACCCGCGCCGTCGGCGCGGCCAACGGAAAGAACGCGATCCCCATCATCGTCCCCTGCCACCGGGTGGTCGGCGCGCGCGGCGAGCTCACGGGCTTCGGCGGCGGCCTGGACCGCAAGCGCTGGCTGCTGGAGCACGAAGGGGCCGCCCTGGCGCTCGGCTACTAGCCCCGGCCGGCCGCAGTGAGCGAACCGCGCGGCTTCTGGGCCGTAGTCCGCGACGCCGTCCGCGGCACGAGCCAGGACTACACCGAGGGCCCGATCGGCCGAGCGATCGTGCTGCTCGCGATCCCGATGGTCCTCGAGATGGCGATGGAATCGATCTTCGCCGTCGTGGACGTCTTTTGGGTCTCGCGCCTGGGCTCGGACGCCGTCGCCACCGTCGGCCTCACCGAATCGATCCTCACGCTCGTTTACACCGCGGCGATGGGACTGTCGATCGGCGTCGCGGCGGTGGTGGCGCGGCGTATCGGCGAGAAGCGCCCCGACGCCGCCGCGGAGGCCGCCGTGCAGGGCATCACCCTGGGCCTGGGCGTCGCGGCCGTCGTCGCCGTCCTGGGGATCACCCTGGCTCCCCGCCTCCTCGCCGTCATGGGCGCGTCATCCGCCGTCACCGCCATTGGCTCGAGCTACACCCGCATGATGCTCGGCGGCAGCGCGACGGTGCTGCTCCTGTTCCTGATCAATGCGATCTTCCGCGGCGCGGGCGACGCCGCGATCGCCATGCGCGTCCTCTGGCTCGCGAACGCGATCAACATCCTGCTCGGCCCCTGCCTGATCTTCGGGCTTGGCCCCTTCCCGCGGCTCGGCGTGACGGGCGCCGCCGTCGCCACAACGATCGGGCGCGGGACGGGCGTCCTGTACCAGCTGTACCGGCTCACCCGTGGCGACGCCCGCGTCGCCGTCCGCCGCATCCACCTGGCCCCGAGGCCCGCCGTCATGGCCACTCTGCTGCGGCTCTCGGGGTCGGGCACATTCCAGGTGCTGGTCGGAACGGCGAGCTACATCGGGCTGGTGCGCATCATGTCCACGTTCGGCAGCGCCGCCCTCGCGGGCTACACCATCGCCATCCGGATCGTGATCTTCGCGCTGCTG
>QHVD01000294.1 GCA_003222235.1 Gemmatimonadota bacterium
CATCACCGGCTCCGGCCGAGCGTCGTGATCCTGGAACTCTCGCTCCCGGACGTCGAAGGGCTCGAAGTGCTGGAGCGGCTGCAGCCGGAGGGCGCCCCTGTGATCGTCATCACGGGGGAGGGCGACATCGAGCGGACCGTCCGCGCGATGCAGCTCGGCGCCGAGACCTGTCTCACGAAGCCGGTGCAGTTGCAACATCTCGCGGCGGCGGCGGCGCGGGCGCTCGAGAAGGTGCGCCTGAGGCGGCAGAACGCGCTGCTCCGCGCCCACGACAACGTTGCGCCCGAGCTCGGCGCGCTCGGCGTCTCGCCCGCGATGCAGGAGCTGGCACGGCAGATCGAGCTGCTCGCCGCGACCGATCACTCGACCGTGCTCCTTACGGGCGAGAGCGGCACGGGTAAGGGATGGGTCGCACGGATCGTCCACCGCCTGAGCCCGCGGGCCGACGAACCGTTCGTCGAGGCGAACTGCGGCGGGCCGTCGGCGACGCTCCTCGACTCGGAGCTGTTCGGCGACGAAACGGGCGGGTTCGTCAAGGCGAGGGAGCGCAGGCAGGGTCTGCTCGAGCTCGCCGATCACGGCACGATTCTCCTCGACGAGGTCGGGGCGCTGGCCGCGGAGCTGCAGCCCAAGCTCCTCGAGGTGCTCGAGACGAAAACGTTCCGGCGCGTGGGTGGGACCCGTGAGCTCCGCATCGACACCAGGCTCATCGCGGCGACCAACCGAGACCTTGCGAGCGAGGTGAAAGCGGGACGGTTCCGGGAGGACCTGCACGACCGCCTCAACGCCAGACCGATGCGCCTGCCGCCGCTGCGGGAGCGCTCGCGTGAGGACCGGCTGGCGGTTCTCACGGGGATCCTCGCCGATCTGGGGTCGCAGATGCCCGGCTGTCCGAGGACGTGCACCGAGGAAGCGCTCGATCGGCTGCTGTCGGCGCCCTGGCCGGGAAACGTACGCGAGCTGCGGAATGCGGTCGAGCGGGCGATGATCATCGCCCGCGGCTGCGCCGCGATCGGCCTCGATCACCTGCCGCCCGACTTGCGCCGGAGCGGGGTCGCGGGCGGGTCCGGGGGGGCGGGAGGCGACCGCCGCCATCAGCCGCAGAGCCTCGCCGAGGTGGAGCGGCTGCACATCGAGAAGATCCTCAGGCACCACGGCGGCAACCGCACACGGGCCGCCCAGGAGCTCGGCATTTCGCGGGCGACGCTGATCAATAAGATTAAGGTTTACGGGCTCGACCTCTGAGGTGGACGATGACGGAGAAACCGGCGCTGCAGGAGCACGACGGGATGGTTTGCCGCTACTGCGGCAACGAGGAGCGGGCTTCGGAAGGATATCCCTGCGTTGGGTGCGGGACGTTCATCTGCCTGATCTGTTCGTTCCGGGGGATCGAGCGCTGCAAGGCGTGTGAGGCCAAGGCGCAGGCGGCGAGGCGGGCGTAGGCTGCGCGTCGCCGCGGATCGCCGGAACTAGGGTAAGCGTCGCCGCTTCTCGACCTCCCGGACCAGGTCCTGGGGTGGGGTGCGGAGTTCCTTCGCGAGCTTCTGCATCGCCTCCTCCCGGCCGGTCCACCCCTCGCCGGCGGCCGCGATCGCGTCGAGCGCGATCTCCGCGGCGAGCGAGGTGCGCTCCTCCAGGTCGCGCGTGCGCTCGGCGACCTGGTGCGCGAGCCACTGCTCGAGCTCGCGCCGGTCGATCTCCAGCTGACGCAGGCGCAGCGCGGCCTCCAGGGACAGCTCCAGCTCATCCAGGTCCACGGGCTTGATGAGGTAATCCTGGGCGCCGAGCTTCATGCACTCGATCGCGGTGCGGGGCTCGTCGATGGCTGTGAGCATGATGATGGCGATGTCTGAGTCGAGGGCCAGTGCCTTGGGGACGAGCTCGACGCCCGTCATGTTCGGCATCCGGATATCGGACAGCATCGCCTGCGGATGTCCGTCCTGCTGGCGCTCGAGCGCCTCCGCGCCGCTTGCGGCCTGAAGCACGCGATACCCGAGGCGGGTGAGGAAGCGGTCGAGGGCCTGGCGGATGCCTTCCTCGTCGTCGACGACGAGGACCGTGGTGGGCGTGGATGGCGCGTCGTGCGTGGCCACGCGCTAACGTACGCGCCCTCCACAATCGGAGCAAGCCGCGCTATCTTCGCGCACCCAATGGCTCCCCCTCCCATTGCGTCGAATCTCGCCGCCGTCCGTGGTCTCACCGTGGGACACTGGACCGACCTTGGCAGGGCGACCGGGTGCACGGTCGTGCTCGCACCGGAAGGCGGCATGCGCGCCGCCCGCGCGCTCCGAGGACGCGCGACCGGCACGCGCGAGCTCGATGCCCTCGATCCGCGCCACCTCGTCGGGCACATCGACGCCATCTTGCTCACCGGCGGCTCGGCTTACGGGCTGGGCGCGGCGGACGGCGTGATGCGCTGGCTGCGCGAGCGGGGCCGTGGCTTCCCCGTCGGCGCGGCGGGCGTCGTGCCGATCGTACCGACCGCTGTGATCTTCGATTTCGATCTCGCGCCGGGGGCCAAGGCAGATCGCTGGCCGACCGCGGACGACGCCTACCGCGCCTGCGCCGCGGCTTCGAGCGCGATCGCCGAGGGATCGGTCGGCGCGGGGACCGGGGCCACCGTGGGCAAGGCGCTCGGGCCGCGGGGCGCCATGAAAGGGGGGGTTGGGACGTGGGCGGAGGCGGCGGGCGACGTGGTGGTGGGCGCGTTGGTCGTCCTCAACGCGGTGGGCAACGTCGTGGACGCCGGGGGGGCGATCCTCGCCGGGGCGCGCGACGCCACCGGCAGGTTCGTGGACGCCCTCGAATACCTCGCCCGAGGGGGCGCGCCGTTCGGGGCAGGCCGGAGCACGACGCTCGCCGTGGTGGCCACCAACGCCGCCCTCGACCGCGTGGCGCTCGAGGCGCTCGCGCACGCGGCGGGGGACGCGCTGGCGCGCCGCATCGTTCCCTACGGCACGCTGTTCGACGGCGACGTCGTATTCGCGGCCAGCACCGCCGCCGTCGCGGCCGCGACGCCGCTCCAGGTCGAGGCGCTGGCGGCGCGGGCGGTGCCGCAAGCCGTGGAGCGCGCGGTCCGCCTCGCGCGCGGCGTGGGCGACATTCCCGGATTGGCGGACGGTGCCTCATGATGTCGGAGGCGTGCCCGTGGCACCGGACCAGCTGGGGCGCGACGTCGCCGGCGTCGCCCGCCAATGGGTGCGCGCGAGTAAACTCGCGGCTCGGCCTCTGGCCGGTGAACCGGCCGGAGTTGTTCATGCCCCGCTTCAGCGGGGAGGGGCCGAGCCGCGGCTTGAGCCGCGGACCACGAGCGTGACTCACCCATGAGCGATCAACTGGCGGACGACGTCGCCGACGTCGCCCGCCAATGGGTGCCCGACTCGCGGCTCGGCGTGTTCGACGTGACGGTGACGTCGGCAGGGCTGGCGGGGTGCACGACGAGCCGTGAGGCGCTCACGGCGCTGCGAGGCCTCGCGGCGGACGCCGGTGTCGCGGCCGACATCCGCCTGCTCCCCGACGGCTCGGTCGGCGACGGCGCGGAGGCGCTCGTGACTGCGGCGATCGCGCCCCTCTTGCGCGAGCCGCGCATCAGCGCGGACCGCGTGACGGAGGCGCTCCACGGGGAGACCCTCCGCGTGCTCGAGCGGCGCGGCGCGTGGCTCCGGGTGCGGACATCGGACGGGTATCACGCCTGGACTCACGCGGGCTACGTAACGGCCGGCTCGGCCGCCTGGGCGGACGATTGGGGGAAGCGCGCTGCGGCCCGCTCGCTCGGCGCCGAGTTGCGCTCGGAGAACGGACGCCTCCGGCTCCCGGTCGGGGCGCGCGCCGCGCTTCGAGTGGACGGTCGTGTGGAGACGGCGGACGGGCGGGTGTGGGACGTGGCGGCGGGGATCATGCGGAGCGAGGCGGAGGTGCGCGCCGAGGCGCGGCTCGTTGCCGCACCCGATTGGGCGCTCCGCTGGCTCTCCGGCGCGCCGTATCTCTGGGGCGGGCGGACCGAGTGGGGGGTTGATTGCTCGGGTCTCGCGCAGGCGACATACGCCGCGCGCGGGGTCCCGCTGCCGCGCGATAGCGACCTCCAATCCGTCACGGGATGCAGGGTCGAGATCGACCCGAGCGGCTTGGGCTACCAGGCGGGGGACCTGCTGTTCTTCGCGGACGGGCCGCGCGTGACACACGTGGCGTTGTGGGCGGGAGCCGGCCGGATCGTGCACGCGGCGCTGGCGCGTGGCGGTGTCGGCTCGGACGACCTGTTTGCGAGCAGCGCGGAGGCGAAGCGGCTACGGGACGGTCTCGTGGCGGTGCGGCGAGTGAGTTAGCAAACGGCCGTGGTCGTTCCCCCTCTCCGGTACGGATAGGGGGCCAGGGGTTGGGGGGTGAGGACCCGCGTTATCTTTCATCCGATGAAGCTCGTCCTCTTCGACATCGACGGCACGCTGCTGTGGACGGACGGCGCCGGCCGGCGCGCGATTCATCGCGCCCTGCTGGACGAGGTCGGGACGGCGGGGCCGATCGAGCGCTATCGGTTCGACGGGAAGACGGACCCCCAGATCGTGCGAGAGCTGCTCGCGCTCGCGGGGCATCCGGACGCGAGCGACGAGGCCCGTATCCAGGCCGTGTGCCGGCGCTATGTCGCCCTGCTGAGTAGGGAGCTTGCGAAGCCCACGCAGTCCACCAAGCTCATGGTGGGGATCGTCGAGCTGCTAGACGCGCTAGCGGAGGCGGAGAGGGACGGCCGGGCACTGGTGGGCCTGCTCACGGGAAACCTCGCGCCCGGGGCGGCGCTCAAGCTGCGGTCGGCGGGGCTCGACCCGGCGCGCTTCCGCGTCGGAGCGTTCGGGTCGGACTCGCACCGCCGCTCCGACCTCCCCCTGGTCGCGGCGACCCGGGCGGCGGCGCTCACCGGGGACACCTTTGCCGGGCAGGACGTCGTCGTCGTGGGCGACACGCCGGAGGACGTGGCGTGCGGTCGCCAGGTCGGGGCGCGCGCCCTGGCCGTCGCCACCGGATTCTACGACGCAGCTGCCCTGCGCGCCGCCGGCGCGCCATACGTGTTCGAAACGCTCGCCGACACGGCGGCGGTGCTCGACGCCATTTTCGCTTGAGCGGTTCCGTCGGCTTGATGAGCTCGACTTCAAGGACATGACCGCGCCCCTCAAGATCTTGATGCCCCTGCGCGTGCCCGAGCTGGCGCCGTCGCTCGGCCGCCTGCTCGTGCCGCGCCGCCTGGCCGAGCCCTGGGTGCCGATCGACGACGTCCGGGAGGAGCTCGCGACGCGGGTCATCGAGCTCGGCGGAGAGGCCCGCGCCGCGGCGGTGCGTGAGGATCGCGAACGGGTGCTGGAAGCGGTCGGCCGCCGGGCGTGGCTCGCGGCGTGGGAGCACGCCGTCGGGCGCGCCGCCCAGCGCGTGACCGCCGCGCTCGACACCCGGATGGAGCGCGCCGCTCGCCGGGTACGGATGCCGCGCCGCCGGTGGCGGCGCGGGCTGCTCTCGGCCTCGGAGAAGCGGGCCGTCGCCGCCCGACTGGCGTCGGGCGGTGAGCACCTAGTCGGCGCGCTCGACGCCCTCGACGCCGCTGCTGGCCGGGTGCGGGAGGCGAGCGTGCTCGACAAGGGCGTGCACGCCGAGTGGCAGGACGCTGTGCGCACCGCGGCGCGGCGCCTCGAGGCGGCTTGGCTCGCACTCGAAGCCGGGGTGGCGGAGGAAGAGCGGCGTTGGGCTCCGGAGATCGAGGCCATCGAGCGCTGGCGACCGGGACTCTGGCCGGTGTTCGCCCTCTGGGCGCCCGTCGCGGCGGCGCTGCTCTGGTTGGGATTCGTCCTCGGTGGTTACCTGCCCGCGCCTCCCTGGCTCGCCGCCCTGCTGGGCTTCTAGAGAGCGCCGCCGTGTCCGCGATCGGCGTCGGCGTCGATCTGGTGGAGGTCGCCCGGGTGAGCGGGATCATTCGGGACAAGGGGTCACGCGTGTTCGCGCGGCTGCTCACGCTCGCCGAGCGCCAGTATTGCGAGAGCCGGCCGGATCCCGCCACCCACGTTGCCGTACGCCTCGCCGCCAAGGAAGCCGTGTACAAGGCGCTTCAGGGGAGCGCGGCGGCGCGCGGCATCGGCTGGCGCGAGATCGAGGTCACGCGGACGGCCGACGGCCGCCCGAACGTGACTCTTACCGGGGTCGCCGCCGCGCGGGCTCACGAGCTCGGCGTGCAGCGGGTGCTCTTGTCCCTGTCCCACACCCACGAGGCGGCGGTCGCGGTGGCGGTGTTGGAAAGCGCGTGAGTACTTCAGGGCATTGAATTCCCGACAAATTTACTCTAGTATTTGGGCCCCTGGATCAGAACCGTTCTCATCTACCGTAGCCTCTTTCTCGACTTGCTCTTGAGCGTCTGCCTCGCGGTCCGTGCCGTGGGGCAGGGGGACTCTCTTTCCGTCGCGCGGCGCATCGTCGCCGCAACGTCTTTGGCCGGGAAGGAATACGCCGCAGGCGTCGCGCCGCAGACGGGGATGGGTAGGGCGGTCCGCGTCACGGCGCCGGCCGAGGTTGACGAAGCGCGGCAGTTCCTGGACCAGGCCCGGCTCGATGTTCCGTACCTGCCGGTCGCGGTGCAGGCAGTCGCCGACGCCGAGCTCGCAGGGCTCCGAGCAATGATCGACCGTGCCGCGCCTCCCGATTCGGTTTCGTTGCGGGCCGAAGCCCTCGTCGGTCGCATCGCCGCGGCCGCGGGTGGTGCGCTCGACCCCTTCCCCGTGCGGCCGCCTCCGCTGGCGCGCGGCGCCGCGGCCTACCGTGAGCAGTGCCTCCAGTGCCACGGTCCCGCAGGCCTGGGTGATGGTCCCAAGGCGAAGGGCCTCAAGGGACCGCCGCCGGCGAACCTCGCCGACCGCTCGGCGATGAGCACGGTTTCGCCGGTGGACGTATACCGGAAGGTGACAATCGGCGTCGCGGGGACGGCGATGCCCCAGTTCGATGAGACGCTGACGCCCGCGGATCGTTGGGCGGTCGCGACCTACATCGCGACGTTCCGCGCGAACGACCGCGCGGTGCGCGAGGGTGAGGGGCTGTACGCGGTCGAGTGCGCCGCGTGTCACGGTGTCGTGGGCGCAGGCGACGGGCCGCTCGCGGCGTCGCTTTCGGTCCGCCCGCCGGCCCTGCGGGACCTGGCGGTGCAGGGGCGGTTCACCGACCAGGAGGTCGAGCAGCTGATCCTGCGCGGCCGTCCCGGCACGCCGATGCCCGGGTTCGCCCGCGCACTCGATCCGGATGCGGCGGACCGGATCGTGGCGTTCCTGCGGGTGCTGCCGACCGCCGAGCGGCAGCAATACCGGGCCTCGCCCGCCGCCGCCACGTTTTCGACCGTGCGGCGCCAGCTCGACTCCGCGGTTGCGCTCCGCTCCGACAAAGTGGCCTTCGACGCCTATCTCACCTTCGAGGAGGTGGAGACGGACGTCCGCGCTCGAAACGCCGCGCTCGCGGGCGAGCTCGAGGATGCTTTCGCCGCCCTGCGCACCCGCGCGGCGGCGGGGGCGAGCGGCGAGGAGCTCGAGGCGATCCACGCGCGGCTGCTCTCCGGGCTCGAGCGGGCGGAGCGCCTGGTGGCGGACAGGGGTTCGTCCACGAACCTGTTCATGCAATCCTTCGTGCTGCTGCTGCGTGAGGGGTTCGAAGCGATCCTCATCGTCGCCGCGCTCATGACGTTCCTCGCGAAGGCGGGTGCGACCGAGCGGCGCCGCCACGTGGCACAGGGCGCCTGGGCGGCGGTCGCGGCGAGCGCGGTCACGGCCGTGCTCATCGAGGCGCTGTTCGAGCTCACGCCGGGTCAACGGGAGGCGTTCGAGGGCGTCACGCTGCTGCTCGCCACCGCCGTGCTGTTTTACGTGAGCTACTGGCTGCTCACCAAGATCGAAGTGGCCAAGTGGAACGCGTTCGTGAAGGGCCGAATGCAGGAGGCGCTCCAAACCAGGTCGGGTTTCGCCCTGTCGTCGGTGGCGTTCCTGGCGGTGTATCGGGAGGGCTTCGAGACCATCCTCTTCTACAAGGCGCTCCTCACGTCGGGAAGCTCGCCCGGAGCGGGGGGGTCGGGGACGGCAGCGGTGGTGGGCGGTCTGCTGGTCGGCGCCGTGGCCCTGGCGCTGGTCTACCTGGGGATCTACCGCTTCGGCCTCAAGGTGCCGCTCCGGCCGTTCT
>QHVD01000519.1 GCA_003222235.1 Gemmatimonadota bacterium
ACGCTCGCGATCTCGACGGCGCGCTGCAGAACCGCGGCCATGCTCGGAACCTTGATCGGCAGCGCGAGGGGATTGATCCGACTCCACAACACATGCCACCCGGAGATGGCGTCGCCGTAGGGATACTCCTGCCGCAGGTCGTGTTCCGAGCTGACATCGACCGCGATCACGGTGCCGCCGCCGAGTCGCTCGCGCACGATGTCGGCGGGCAGATTGCGAAGGAAGCCGCCGTCGACCAGCAGATCTCCGTCGAGGACGACCGGCGGCAGGATGGCCGGCAACCCCCCGCTGGCGCGCAGCCCGAGCCAGAGCGGCCCATCGCAGTGGATCACCATCTCCGCACGCGAGAGATTGCTCGACACGCAAAAGTACGGCAGCCAGAGGTCCTCAATCTGGACGTCCCCGACGGCCTCCCGCAAGCGGGCACTGCTGCGGTGCCCGCCGAGAATGGAGAGCAGCGGCAGGGTCAGGTCGCGGCGCCACTTGCCAAAGATGAGCCGATTCTGACGCACCATCCTCGCCGGAGACACACGCCCCCATGCTGGTCCCGGCGATCAGGTCGATGGGGAGTCCGGCCTCCTCGATCGCCTGCAGGACACCGATGTGCGCGAACCCGCGCGCCCCCCCACCGCTCAGCGCGACCCCGTACGCGCAACCAGCCACGTAGCGGGCCACCCGGTCTATGTCGGTCTCGACCTCGTCCCGCACGTGGTGATGGCGGACGAGACGGCGCGGCGCGAGCCAGCGCTTCGTACCAGACGGAAGCGGCGTCCCCGGCGGGTGGATGAGCACGAGGCTCGTTGCCACGCCCGCCGCGTCGCCGTCGCCACCGCCACCGAGCAGCGCCCGCTCCGTGGCGCCGGGCACCGGGTCGTCTCCCGCCCGCGCGACGATCAGCACGCGGTCCGCCTGGCGGATGCAGCGCGCGCCCCAGTTGGACAGGGTCGGATCGGTCTCGAGGACGAGGAAGCGATGATGCATCTCCACGTCGTCGATCCAGGCGGCAATGCGTGCGGTGCGCGGATCGGCCATGGCGGCCTGCGCCAGGCCGGGCGTACCGAGCCGGCAGTCGAGGTCACTGGCGCGCAGGTGCGCGGTCGGGCCGATCCGCCCGAGCGCTGTCGCGAGACGCGCGGCAAACGCCGCGAGCGGTGCGTGCAGGCCCGCCGCCACGATCGCGACCGCGATCACGGGGTTCGCCACCGGCGCAGCACTCTGGACGTTGCGCAACCGATTGATGGTGAGGCGGGTGAGCGTGAGCAGCGCCTGCGGACGGGCCGAGATCAAGCGCTCGAAGGCCGGCCGGTCGAGGCGGACGAGGTCGCTGTCGCGGACGGCGTCGACGGTGGCGCTGCGGGCGTCGCCAGTGAAGATCGCCATCTCACCCACCGTCTCGCCGCGTTGGATCTCGCCGACCGTCTTCTCGACGCCATGGGCGTCACGGACGACCGCGCGCAGGCGACCGTTTACCACGATGTAGGCAGCGTCCCCCACATCGCCTTGGCGGAAGAGCGTGCTCGCGCGGGGAAGCGACACCCAGGTGACGGCGGCTTCGATCTCGCCCAGCGTCTGGTCGTCGAGCGGGCCGAACAGTCTGGGCAGAATTGCCACGAGCTGATTCCGCCGGACGCGCCTTCGGATGACGTCGTTCAGGTGTCGCATGACGTCCGGCGCCTCGGTGGCAACCCGCTCGAAGGCGATGCGCGGCACGCGGACTATCTCGGACTCAGTCTCCGCTGTCACCGTCGCGGTACGCGTCCCCCCGGAGAGAATCTGCATCTCCCCTACCGGAGCGCCCGGACCGACGTGGCCGACGACCACGGCTCCCCGCTCGGGGTGCGCGATCGACACGCGAAGCGACCCGCGCAGCGTCACGTACATTGCGTCGCTGGGGTCACCCTCCATGAACAGGATCGCGCCCGGCGCAAGCACGCGCCGCTCGAGCGCGGGCGCGATACTCTCGATCAAGCCAGGGGTGAGCAGGCCAGGGAGCACCGCGTCGACCCGCGCCAGCAGATCGCTTGCCGTGCTCTGCACGAGGCAACCATCAGTCGAGTGCCGGGCAGGC
>QHVD01000520.1:0-345 GCA_003222235.1 Gemmatimonadota bacterium
GCCGGCTTCATGAAAGTGCTCGTCGAGACGCCGGGCGACCGCATTCTCGGATTCACGATGATCGGCCCCGACGCCGGCGAAGTCATGGCCGCCGTGCAGACGGCGATGCTCGGCGGACTGGCCTACACGGTCTTCCGCGACGCGATCCTCACGCACCCGACGATGGCGGAAGGCCTGAACGCCCTGTTCGCCGCCGTCCCGCCGGCGCCGAGCTGATCGCTGGAGGCGGACCGCGCAGCCCGCAGTTCAGCGCCGCAGGGTCCGGCACATCGCCTATGCACCACTCGATGGTCGCGTCATCCGTTCCTCGTTTACGCGCAGCGGCGGCGCTGGTACCACCCGAGC
>QHVD01000520.1:439-1066 GCA_003222235.1 Gemmatimonadota bacterium
CGTCGGGAGACGTCGAGCCCGGGTCCGTCGAGGTGCGGTTCGCGGGCCGCAAGGCGGTCGTGCTGGCGCGCGACGCGGAGGGCCGGGCGATCCGCTCGCAACCCCTCCGCCTCCCTGCCCGCGTAGTCGCGGAGGGGTCGAGCGCCGACTACGACGCCGAAGGCGCGCTCGTGATAACGCTCCTCAAGCAGGCCACCGCTCAGCACGCGGGGCCTACGGGTGAGGCGCAAGCGGCGGCCCGCTGACAGCGTCTGCGATTCATTCGATGCTAGCGGTGTCCGCCGCCGAAGCCCCCGCCGTGGAAGCCGCCCCCACCGAAGCCCCCGCCGAAGCCGCCCCGGGAGGCGCCGCCGAAGCCGCGGCCAAAGTCGCGCCCGCCCATCGTGCGGTCGCCGAAGGGCTGCCGGCCGAAGTCATGTGACTCGAAGTCGTGTCGGGCGGCGTCGCCCGCACCGCGCGCCCAGGCGTTGTTGTCGAGCGACCGCTCCGTGGCGGAGCGGTCGTGACCGCCCGGTGACTGCCAGCGGCCGCCATTGTTTCGCTCCCAGCCGTGTGCGCCCTGGCGGTAGACGGCGCCGTCGCGCCCGGCGAAGAGTCCCCCACCGGGGCGATGCGCCACGTCACTCG
>QHVD01000520.1:1090-3317 GCA_003222235.1 Gemmatimonadota bacterium
CGACCCCCGCCCTCCAGTGGTGGTACGCGTCGAAGCCGCGGTTGAACTCGTGGTGGTCGCGGTGGTCCCAAAAGTGGTGAACGTCGACGTCGACGTGCCTCCATCCCCAACCCCAACCCCAACCCCACGGTCCCCACCAGGGGTCGAAGAAGACGCCCGAGGTGAAGCCGAGGACGAACCCCGAGGTTGCGCCCCAGACGTAGCCGGCGCCGAAGCCGTACGTATACGGTGGACCGATCCATACGTTCCCGATCCACGGGTCGTACCAGTAGCCGGTGCCGTAGACGAGGACGCCGCTCGGCGCGACGTAGGTGCCGTAGTAGCCGGGCGTGTAGCCGACGTACACGACGTCGGGCGTCGAGTCGTAGACGCGGACGAAGGTCACGTAGTAGAGGCGCGAGCTCGGCGGGATGGTGTAGATCACCTGCGGCACGGTCGCCGCGACCGCCCACGGGCCGGCCGGCGAGCTCGCCTGGAACCACACGCCGTTCTCGCAGCCGTAGTAGCTGGTCGGGCTGACCTCGATCACGGCGCTCGGTGTGTTCGTGGCGGCCGCGAGCGACGTCCCGGCGATCGGCTCGAAACGCGGCGGGCCATCGTACGTCGGTTCGAAGGTCGCTTCTTTTCGCCCCACTGTGGCCGTTTGCGGGATGCGGTTCGCGATCACCGCCTCCCGAGCCTGCGGCGTGCCCGCCACCGCGGTGAGCACGCGGCCCTTCGGGTGGTTCTCCGGGATCTTCGCGAAGTCGGCGGGGAGCTTGTCCGGTGCGACGTAGGCCCACGGCCCGTCGAGCGACTGGGCCCGGAACCAGCGCCCGGAGATGAGCACGTACGTGTAGCTGCTCTTGGGATCGACCAGGATGTCGCTCGACGTGTTGGTGACCTGCAAGAGGCCCGTCCCCTCGATCGGCGCGAGCTGCGCCTCGCCCTGGAGCTGGAGCAGCTCGGCAGGACCCGTGCTGACGTAGATCGCCGGGAGCTCGCCCTTCGCGAGCAGTGCCTTCAGGTCGTCACTCGGGTCGTCGAAGAGGTCGACCTCGCGCGAGCCGGCGACGGACGCCTTCAGCTCAGCGAGCGCCGCAGGCGGCGAGGCGGCCGCAGTCCACGGCCCCTCGATCGCCGGCGCCTCGACCCAGCGGCCCGCGAGCCAGAGATAGTAGCGGCCGCTCTGCGGATCGAGCGCCATCAGCGCTCGCGTGTTGACGATCCGCATGAGCGACGTCTGCGCCACCGAGCGCAGCGCGGGTTTGCCATCGACCAGCACCAAGAGGGCCGGCGTCTTGCTCACGATGATGCGCGGCGGGTCGTTCTTGAGCGGCGCCGCCTCGGTCCGCGCCTCCGCCTCGTTGACGAGCAGGTCGGCTTGCAGCCGGTCGAGCGCGATCGTGTGTGGCGCTTCGCCGAGGTGGCTGCGGATCACGGCCAGCGTCGGCGCGCCGCCATCGGCGGCACTCGGGAAATTCGCCTTGGTGATCTGGACGTCACTGAGCGTCACGAGGCGGGTGGTCTTGTCCACCTCGGTGCGCGCGGAGAACCAGATCACCCCGTAGCTCGGCTGCGGTGAGGCCTTCGACTCGACCGAGACGGCCGCGCGGCCGGAGAGCTGGGTCCCGACCCACGACTCCACTTGAGGCTGATAGACGAGGATCGTCTGGTCCTCTGCGTCGATCCGGTGCGGCCAGAAGGATTCGGCCTCCTCCGCGCTCGGGACGGAGGCGGTCTCGGCGGCCGGAGGCGACATCCGCGCGGTGAGGCGGGGTGACGGTGCAGCGCAGGAAAGCGCTCCGACCAGGACGATGGCGCCGATCGCATAGCGCCCCGATGCGGCTCGATGAGTTGTCATCCCGGCTCGTGCGTCGCAACGACCATGCCGCCCGACCATGAGAGGTCCGGGCGCGCCGGTGGTCGTCCGGCGGAAGGTCGAGTGCCGACCGTTCGGCACGAGTGCCGGGATGTCGACCGGCTGCCGGCGGCGGAGCCTGGTCTCGGCAGAAGCCGGCGGCTCGGGGCTCTAGCCCGCGCCTGGTTATCGGCCTTGCGATCGGCTGGTTGGCGGAGGGCAGTGATGCGGCTCCGACCGGTGGGACTCCTCCATGAGGCGGAAGGCGCACCACCTTGATCGTCAACTAGCGGACGTACTACAAGTATCAGCTCGAGACCCGCCTAGCCGACCTGGAGGTGACCGCGATGACAACCGAGATGCGGAAGACCGGAATCGACGTCGTCG
>QHVD01000521.1 GCA_003222235.1 Gemmatimonadota bacterium
TCGCCGTTACGGTTCGTCTGTCAATCCCTTGAACATCCAGTACTCGGGACCCGCCGACTCCTCGGGCCAGTCGGCGAGGTGGTCTTCACCCCGCCACTTTTCGGCGTCCGGGACGTCCTGCCATGACTCGGCATCCGCGTCGCCGCGCCACGCCTCCGTGTCCGCGCCGCCGAGCCAAGACTCGTCGTCGAGATGGACGTCACCACGCCAGGCCTCGTTTGGCTCGTCTTGATGTTCGTCATATTGCGACTGCTGCCACATGTGCCCTCCTGGGGAGGCGAGGTCTGGCGCTTCACTGATCGCTTAACGCAAGGTGCGTGCCTGCCGCCGGGAGGCCAGGTAACACCGCTGTGCCTATGATGATAGGCGACTTGGGCGGCGCGGTGGGGCACGCCCGCCGGCGCACGAACCGCGGCAGTTTGCGGCGCGTTTCTGACATCGGGCCCTCGTCTGTCCCGGTGCGGGCCCGGCGGGGTTACGTTCTCGGGCATTCACACACCCTGGAGGCAGAGGAAGTCCCGGATGAGCGTTCAGTCGATCAATCCATCCACCGGCGAAACGCTGCAAACGTTCGAGGAGACGTCCCCGGCCGAGCTGGACCGCGTCCTCGACGAGGCTGTTGCGGCCTACCAAGACTGGCGCCGCCGCCCGTACGCGGAGCGCGCCGGCCGGATGCGCCAGGCGTCGCGCCTGCTGCGGGAGCAGAAGACCGAATACGCCCGCATCATGGCGCTCGAGATGGGCAAGCCCCTGAAGCAGGGCGAGGGGGAGGCGGAGAAGTGCGCCTGGGTGTGCGACTACTACGCCGAGCACGCGGCGGCGTTCGTCGCGCCCGAGCGGCGCGAGACCGATGCTTCACGCAGCCTCATTCGCTTCGAGCCCATCGGGCCCGTGCTCGCGATCATGCCCTGGAATTTCCCGTTCTGGCAGGTGTTCCGGTTCGCCGCGCCCGCGCTCATGGCGGGGAACGTCGGCATCCTCAAGCACGCGCCCAACGTCACGCGCTGCGCCCTCGCGATCGAGGCGATCTTCCGCGAGGCGGGCTTTCCCGGAGGGGCGTTCCGCGCGGTGGTGCTGCGGAACGAAGCCGTCGCACCGCTGATCGCCGATCCGCGGGTGCGGGCCGTGACGCTCACCGGCTCGGACCGCGCCGGCAGCCAGGTGGCGGAGCAGGCGGGGCGGCATCTCAAGAAGACGGTGCTCGAGCTCGGCGGCAGCGATCCGTTCATCGTGCTCGAGGACGATGATCTCGAGCGGGCGGCGGCGACCGCCGCCGAGGCCCGGTTGATCAACAGCGGTCAGAGCTGCATCGCGGCGAAGCGGTTCATCGTGGTCGAGCCCGTGGCGACGCCGTTCCTCGAGCGCTTCGTCGCCGAGATGCGGTCACGCCGGGTGGGCGACCCGTTTGACGCCGGCACGCAAGTCGGTCCCCAGGCGCGATTCGATCTGCGGGCGAACCTTCACCGTCAAGTCGAGGAGTCGCTCGAGCGCGGTGCCCAGCTCCTGCTCGGCGGGAAGCTGCCGGAGGGCCCGGGCGCGTTTTATCCGCCGACGGTGCTCGCCGCCGTGCAGCCGGGCAGCCCCGCGTTCGACGAGGAGGTGTTCGGGCCGGTGGCGGCGGTGATCCGCGTTCGCGATGAAGCGGAAGCGGTCCGCGTCGCCAATGCCTCGCGTTATGGACTGGGGGCCTCCGTGTGGACCCAGGATGCGGCGCGCGGCGAGCGGCTCGCCTGCGAGCTCGA